>CAYGNI010000027.1:9686-18228 GCA_964351195.1 uncultured Micavibrio sp. | reverse complement strand
GGTTCGCCGCAAAAGAAATATGCGCCTTCTTCTTTGCCCGCGTAATCCCGACATAAGCCAGCCTGCGCTCCTCCTCCAGCCCCTTAATCCCGTTCTCATCCATCGATCGCTGCGAGGGGAACAACCCCTCTTCCCAGCCCGGCAAAAACACCGCATCAAACTCCAGCCCCTTGGCACCGTGCAGCGTCATGATGCTCGCATACTCGCCGCCCGCCTGGCCCTGATTTTCCAGCACCAACGCCACATGCTCCAAAAATTCCGCCAGAGAATCATATTCCTGCATCCCGGAAATAAGCTCTTTAAGGTTTTCCAGCCGCCCCGGCGCTTCGGGCGTTTTATCCTCTTTCCACATCTGCATATAGCCCGATTCATCCAGAACCTGCGCTGCCAATTCTGCATGCGGCGTCGAATCGACGAGCGACCGCCACCGCGCAAAATCATCCAGCAACTTCATCAGCGTCGTTTTGACCTTCGGCCGCATTTCATCGGTCTGCGTCAAATCCATAATCGCATCATGTAGATTAATCCCGTGACTACGACCGTATGCATAGAGCGTTTGCACCGTCGCATCACCAATCCCGCGCTTGGGCACATTAACAATCCGCTCCAGCGCCAAATCATCCGCCGGCTGCGCCACCACCCGCAAATACGCCAGCGCATCTCTGATCTCCATACGCTCATAAAATCGCGGACCGCCGATCACCTTATAGGGCACCCCCAGCTGAATAAACCGCTCCTCAAATTCCCGCGTTTGAAACCCCGCCCGCACCAACACGGCAACGGAATTAAGCGACACGCCCTTGCGCTGAAGCTGTTCAACCTCTTCCCCAACCCAGCGCGCCTCGGCCTCACCGTCCCACAGCCCGCGAACTTGGATCTTCTCGCCCTCACCCGCTTCGGACCATAACTCCTTACCCAGCCGCCCGTCATTATGCGCAATCACCGCATGCGCCGCCTTAAGGATATTGTTCGTGGAACGATAATTCTGCTCCAGCCGGATAATCTTCGCCCCCGGGAAATCTTTTTCGAACCGCAGGATATTGCCAACCTCCGCCCCGCGCCAGCCATAGATCGATTGGTCATCATCCCCAACGCAGCATATGTTATTCGACCCTTGCGCCAAGAGACGCAGCCACAAATATTGCGCAACATTGGTATCCTGATATTCATCCACCATGATGTATCGAAACCGCCGGTGATAATCCGCCAGCACTTCTGCATTTTCCGGGTCTTTTAAAATCGTAATCATATGCAGCAAAAGATCGCCGAAATCACACGCATTAATCTCGCGCATGCGCTGCTGATAAATCTGATACAAAACCTGCAGCTTGCCGCCCGCAACATCGCCGACGTCATCAAGGCTTACCTTATCGGGCGTAAGCCCCCGGTCTTTCCACCGATCAATAAAGCCAATCATCGCCTTGGGCACCCATTTTTTAGTGTCCACGCCGTTCGCTTCCATGATCTGCTTTAACAATCGCACCTGATCATCGGGATCCAGAATCGTAAAATTCGACCCCAACCCCACAAGATCGGCATGTCGCCGCAGCATCCGCGCCGCAAGGGAATGAAACGTCGCCAGCCACCATCCTTCAACGGGCGCGCCATTCATAAGGCCCGAAACCCGCTCCTTCATCTCTTGCGCTGCCTTGTTGGTAAATGTCACCGCCAGAATTTGCGAAGGATACGCACGCCCCGTATTGAGCAAATGCGCGAGGCGCGTCGTCAGCACGCGCGTCTTACCCGTCCCCGCCCCGGCGAGCACAAGCACAGGCCCGTCCAGCGTTTCAATCGCTTCACGTTGTGGGTCATTTAATCCATCAAGATAAGACGGCATTTGAGAATCAGGAATCACATCAGCTTGCATACCTACAAACCTAAGACTTTATGGGACTTTCGCAAGAGTATTTGAAAATTAAACCGCTTTTTTCTGCCCGGGCGCCAAACCAACCGTCACCTGGTTCCGGCCATTATGCTTGGCCGTATACAGCGCCGCATCAGCCCGCGCAATAAGATCGTCCAGCTTCTCTCCAAAAATATATTCGGCAATCCCGCCCGACATCGTAATCCGCCCCAGCTTATCGCCGGAATTGCGGTTAATGACCTCTTTATTCGCCACCGCTGTACGAAGAGAGTCAGCAACTCTTTTACTTGCCTCCAAATCCGCACCGGTCAAAATAATCGCAAATTCCTCACCGCCGTAACGCGCAACCATATCGCGGCCTTTCACACCATCAAACAAGGTCTTGGCCACAAGCCTTAAAACCTGATCCCCGACCTGGTGCCCATAACTGTCATTGAAACTTTTAAAGTGATCGATATCCATCATAATCAGACAAAAAGCTTCTTGCTGTTCTTCGGCTTGCTTCATGATCCGCACAATCTCGGCATCAAACGCCTTACGATTAGCAAGATTGGTCAAACCATCCGTTAACGCTTCTTTACGGACCATGTCCAAATCGCGCTGCAGCTCCATCATCGCCGCCGTCGATTTCGTAAGCTCTAGCTCAAGCTTTTCATTAGTCTCCATCATACTGCGTGTTGAGCTCACAACATTTTCCAGCGCGCTGCGCGCATCGACAAGATCGATATCTTTGGAATCCAGTTTCTCTGCAACCTCTTCCAAAGCAGAATTATATTGTGATGTCGCACTCTTTACACTGGACACCGCGCCGCCAACCGTCTTGATTGTTTCCTGAATTTTATCCCCGGCCTGCTTAACCTTCTCATTCTCGGAACTCTCACTCAAAAAACGCTGGTGAATTTCCCGGCAACGCTCGTCATTGATCTCCTGGTCATTCGCCACAAGAATATCAATCGCCCGCGTCACTTCCGGATTCAGCTCAGCATAATAGACATACCAAAGCTCATAATTTTCCGGCGTAGGTGCTAAGGATTCCGAGTGAATACGCTCTAGCGCTTCACTGGCAATTTCACTCGCTTTTTCTTTGCTCTGAGAGTACTGCAATGGACAATAGCCTTTTACTTCTTCCATGAAGTCTAGCAGGCGAAATCACCAATCAAAAGTCAAAAGTCTCATTTTTGAGGTTATTTCCATCCACAAAAATCCAGAATTATTCAAAAAAATCAGATTGAAACGCCTCTAACGATGAAAATACAGAAAACAAGGCCTCTGGATCTTCGCGCATAAATTTCTGCTCTCTGGCCTGATTCAACATCATGACCAGAGAATCCCAATATCCCTGATGATTAAGAATAGCAATCGGCTTGTCATGTAAACGCAAACTCCGCCACGTAACAATCTCAAAGAACTCCGCTAAAGTCCCCAATCCCCCTGGCAAAATTAAAAATGCATCCGAAAGCTCGGCCATCTTGGACTGCCGCTCCTGCATTGTCCGCGTAAGGTGCATCTTGCTAAGACCTTGATGCGCCACCTCTAGCTTGGTCAGAAATTCGGGAATAACACCCACTACGCGGCCTCCGCGCTCTAACGCCGCATCCGCGAGAATTCCCATCAATCCCAGATGCCCGCCGCCATAGACAATTTCAACACCGCGGTCGGCACATAATTCTCCAACCGCGCGCGCCAAATCCTTATGCGCCGGATCAACATCCGAAGACGACGCACAATAAACACAAAGACTGGAGTTAAAATTCATGAAAATTACTGACTATCTTGATCATCAGCCGACTCTACAGGTTCAAAAACATATCCCTCATCACCTTTTGACAACACAAAAACCGGACAATTGACCGATTCAACCTGCACTGTGTTCGTGCACACATCAGAATCACTTTGGCCTTCAAAGGCAATCGTTCTGAGCATAACCGGCGTTGAGCAAACAATCCCATCATCTGCGGAAACCAAATTAAATCTCTGGCTAAACGGCTTGCCAACCTGCGGGTCTTCACTCACCGCAATCACCGTCTCCACTTTTTCGCGCGCATCATCGGTAAAGCGCAAACCCGCCAGAATATGCTCTGGCGCGCCGTCACAATCCAGATCAGAATCCAGATGCCCGGCATACTGCCAGAAAACACCATCGCGTGCCTCCGACAACGCATTCAACCATCGCGGCACTTCAACCAGCTGAATATGAGACAGATCATCTTCCAAAACATCCGCATCTTCTGCGACCAAATTCTGCAATAAAGCCTCGCGTTCACGTGTATACCGTACCAGACACTCCAGCTCACGCATGCGGTTAAGAGACCCGCTCGCCAAATAACCTGCCTCCCATTCACATTGAATGTCTTTAAAAGCCGCCCATTTTTGCTGAACAACACGCAAAGCGCTGCGCTGCGCTGGATTCTCATGGGCCCAAAGCGCATCATACGCCGCATTTAGATCTTCTTTGGCCTCATCATATTTGTGGGACGCACACGCAATTTCATCGGCAGAATTCTGCGCTGTCTTGCATATGCTTTTAAGCGATTGCGCAGAAACCGGAATCGCCGCAAAAACCATTACCACTGTTGAAAGAATCAATCGTTTCATGCCAAAGCCCCCAAAAGAAAAATACGTTATACAATCTATAACGTATCGCACGTAACCAAGTAAACTTTGGATTTATGCTGTGCTTGTATCCCTGGGAGGTCTCGGCCCTAATAAAGCCTCTGCACTCGGCGCTGCTAAATTTCTTAAACCAGCTTCAATGCTCTGATGCACAGGGCCCTGTGCATTTTTAATTACATCTCTATCAGCTTCCTCCAAATGCACCATAGACGCCGCCACCGTATCGTCCGCACATACAATCACCGCTGCCTGATCTCTCCCATGCACCATATGCTCACACGCCGCTGCAGAGACGGGAAAAAGCTTATCAACAGATAGGGCCTCCACAGCAGCCATCTCCGCAATTTGATCTTCAAATCCTTTTTGAGCATCACAAATGACCTGAAGCTCTTCAAACCCACTAAAATCCTGCCCGTTACAAGACAATATTGTGTTTAAGGCATCTTCATCTGCCGCAAAAATCGCACCCCAATCAAAGTTAAGCTGCTGAGGTAAAGCAGTTGTCCGAGAATCTTGAAGTATAGCTGGCGGCTGATAATTTGCCGGGGAGTTCGCTATCATGACATCTTGCACATACGCGCACACATCTTCGCGGGAACTACCCTTCATTGAAGCAACCATATCACTGGCAAGTGTCGCGGGGCTCGACATTTTCAAAGCACCACTCGCAAGCTGAGCAGCCGTGCCCTTGCCCAAACCAACACTGTCTGGTGTCAAAGCGCCTAAGCCTAACTCAGCAGCAGAATCAGGCGCCATCGCCTGCGGCGCGATATGCGCAACATCAACCTGCAGAACTTTACACACTTCAAGGGCCTCAGCCTTTAATTGACGGACACATTCCGCACCCGCCGCGAGTTGACGGGCATTATGCTCATGACCCGCCATAGCATTGACCTTTGCTTCCTGCGCTAAACCGGCTGCACCCGGTTTAGCGGGATCGATTGCGACAGGCTTTACAATTGCTGGGGAAATTTTCAAATTTGGCGCAGCGCAAGAAAGGATCGTTGCCTTCTTTGCAACATTCACTTCAGAAGCCGCACCTGCAGCTCTATATCCAAATTCACTGGATAAACTCACAATTCACACCACTCTATTCTTTTATAATTACTCCTGAGGGTACACTTGATGTGTTAATTTTTTGTTAATCCTCAGGCGCAATCCGGCTCTCAGCCTTTGTTTTAAAATACAACAAAGCCGCCTCAGAGCGCAAATTTAGGCACTCAAAGTTACGCTAAACCACTGATATAATTAATTTTTATGACAATGAACTGCGCTTATAGCTAAGCGCTTCCGCAATATGCATTTTTGACAGCGTTTCCGGCGCTTTAGACCCCCCACCGGATAAATCCGCAATCGTGCGCGCCACCCGCAAAAGCCGGTAATAACTGCGCGCAGAAAGCCGCGCTTTCTCCACCGATTGATCCAAAAGCGCCTTCCCATCAGGCTCCAGCGGCGCAATCTCCTCCAGCAAAGCCCCATCCGCCTGCGCGTTCAAAACCTGCCCACGCGCCTCTTGTACCGCCCGCGCTCGTGCCACCCGCGCACCAACATCCGCCGATGATTCGCCGCCCTGCGCATTCAAATCGGCAATTTCCACGCGCGGGACATCGACCTGAATATCAATGCGGTCCAGCATCGGCCCCGATATTTTCGATTGGTAATCCGCCGCGCAGCGCGGCACTTTTGTGCACTCTAAATCAGGATCCCCCAAATGCCCGCACCGGCATGGGTTCATCGCCGCAATCAATTGGAAGCGCGCCGGATATTTGACATGCATATTCGCCCGCGCAATCAGCGCATCGCCCGTCTCCAGCGGCTGACGCAAAGCCTCCAGCGTATTGCGCGCAAATTCCGGCAACTCATCCAAAAACAAAACCCCATGATGCGCCAGACTCACCTCGCCCGGCTTCACCTTATGCCCTCCGCCGATTAACGCAGGCAACGAAGCAGAATGATGCGGATCGCGAAACGGCCGCGTCTTCAAAAGCCCGCCCCCCGGCAACGTCCCCGCCAGCGAATGGATCATCGAAACCTCTAGCGCCTCGCGCGGACTAAGCGGCGGTAAGATACCCGGCAAGCAAGACGCCAGCATTGATTTCCCCGACCCCGGCGGACCGTTCATCAACAAATTATGTCCGCCCGCCGCAGCAATCTCCAGCGCCCGCTTTGCGCTCTCTTGTCCCTTCACCGCCGAAAGATCGGGCACACGATCTCCATGCACAACCTCCGCCATCCGCGCTTCCGGCCGCCCCATCACCTGCGTGCCTTTGATGTGGTTAATAAGCTGCAGCAAATCCCCGGGCGCCAGAATGTCCAAATCCCCCGCCCATGCCGCTTCACCCCCGCACGCCATCGGACAAATCAACCGATTGTCATTCGCGCTGGCATGGATCGCTGCGGGCAAAATACCCGTCACCGCCCGAATACCGGCATCCAGCGACAACTCGCCAAGCACCAAATATTCCGATAACTCTTCTTTGGGAATAACCTCCATCGCCGCCAAAAGCCCCAGCGCAATGGGAAGATCAAAATGCGATCCTTCTTTGGACACATCCGCAGGCGCCAAATTCACCGTCAGCCGTTTCGGCGGTAATGAAATCCCCAGCGCATGCAAAGCTGAGCGCACCCGCTCCTTGCTCTCCGCAACGGCCTTATCGGGAAGCCCCACAATCGTAAAACTCGGCAACCCATTGGCAATCGAAACCTGCACATCCACCGGGCGCACATCGATCCCCTGAAAAGCCACCGTATTAACTGTCGCGACCATAAATCCCCACTTATCCACACACGCTGCGCGTGTCCTAAATCTTTGGAATACAACATCTTTATGCCACAAACCGCATACAAGGGGAAGCCCATTAACAATTCCTTTACCTTTACCCTTTAAGACTCACAGGTAAGACATGAAAAACACGGGCCAAAAACAGAAAGAAAAAGATGAGATAAAGGATGATATGATGTTGAGTGAACAAGAACTAGCGAGTGTAACAAACCGCCTCCAAATCCCCCTGATCGTTCAGGACATTTTGGACGACGAAGGCATTTTAACCGATGAGGTCCAGCTGGGCCTGCACGAGATTTTGAGCGATGACCAACCCGATTCTGCATTATTGTGCATTGCTCTAAGCGCGCAGAAAATCGCAAACAGATACAAGGCGCACTGCGTAGCCATGAAAATCCTGGGCATGGAGTGCGAGCGCATCGTCGCCGAATACGCCTCTATCTGGCTGAAAAACGCACAGGAAAAATCGCTGGACGACAACATGGTGTTCGAAACCCTCGTCCATATCCCCGAGGATCTCGAAAGCCTCGCCGAATTGCTCGAAGCCGGCATGATCACGCTTCAGCTTGAAAATGACCAAAGCGCAGCCTTGTGCCAGATTTTAATCGTTCAGGCCCGCTCCCAGTCTTTGATCGCTGAGACCTATCTCGAAAGCATGGATCTCTTCGACGACGAAGCCCCTTGGGAAATTCAGCAAGGCCTCGATCCCGTCATCGCCGATCAGGAAATACACTGCAATTTCACCGATAACGTGATCCAGTTCCCTGGCGGCAAAACAAAAACTTAACCGATTTCAAGTCCTCCAATAAGCCTCAAAGCCTGCTCCTCAAAAAAGCAGGCTTTTTCTTAATTTATATTGACATAATTTATAAGCTCTCTTAAAGTCACGCTTCATCGAAATAAAGAGTGACCTTAAAATGATTGAACATAGGCCTATTGGGAACCCAGAAGTCCCAAAATCCGCATTTTTCTTTTTCTTACATCTAGATGAAAGACTGACGCATCCCAATTTAACTCTCGAAATTTTTACAACCTTTTGGAGAAAAATTGCTGATCATACATTTAATTCAAAAGAACTTGCCATTATCGCGCAAAAAACAGCAGCACATTTGAAAAGCTCTGATAATAAAACCTTAGTTGAAGATATTAAAAACTTTTTGACTGAAAACATCACAATTTGGAGCGATATAGCCACCGTACAAATCCAAAACAAGCAGTTCAACAGCCAAAACTTAAACAACTCTCTCTGGGCTTTTGCGACATTGGGCATTGAACCACCCGAA
>CAYGNI010000027.1:0-9586 GCA_964351195.1 uncultured Micavibrio sp. | reverse complement strand
AGTTCATGAGCGCCTGGACACAAGAAGCCACCGCACAAATTCTTGAAGGAGAGTTCAATACTCAGGACCTAACTAACACTCTGTGGGCTATAGCCGTCATTCATGCCATGAGTGGTAACAGTGCCTTAGAATCAACAGCACGATTACTTCATGAAAAAATACGTGCCCTTCCAGATCTTGAGAACACATCAATTCCACAAAAAGCCCAAATTGCACAATCCTGTCTATGGTTCGATCTGGACTCACCGGTTGAAATGCCGAAAGAAACGGAAGTGTTCTCCACTCTCGAAACAAGTCTCAAAACTATTTTTAGTAACGCAACCCTACCGGTCAGTGATGAAGACTACACGATCAAAAGCATGAAACACAAAGTCGACATGCATATTGAATATAACGGCAAAACCGTTCTCATTGAAGCAGACGGATCTGCACATTTCACTAAACGGACCAATCCTGACACTGGAAAATCAGAAACAGGACGTTATAACGGCAGCACACTCTTTCAATCAAAACTCACCGAAAAAGAAATGCCCGAAGACGCCATTCTTTTGCGTATGCCTGCTGAAATCATAAAAGCGATCAGTAGGTGCGACACTGAAACACAAAAAACAGTCATCCTTAATTTTCTAGATAGTGCCGCCATACTGGGAAGCGGTGAGCACACTCCCGATAACGCAGGAAGCAAAGTGCACGCTTTTATGGCAAAACCAACGCAAGAACGCGCAACGCGTCCCGTCTGGGAGGACATCAGGCATCTCGATATGCCAATAGCCGCCTAACCCATAACCATGGGCCCAATCGGCGCGCCGCCAAGCAAGTGCACATGAAAATGCGCAACCTCTTGCCCGCCATTATCGCCTGTATTCGCGATTGAACGAAATCCACCGACCAAAAGCCCGGACTCATCCGCGACCTTGGAAACCGCGCGATAAAACCCTTCAATCTCATCCCCGCTCGCATGCGCGCCAAAATCCGCAATATCATTATATGCGCCTGTCGGGATCACCAAAATATGCACCGGCGCTTTGGGATCTATATCCTTGAACGCCAACGCATATTCATCGCGGTAAACTTCCTCACACGGAATCTCCCCACGCAAGATTTTCGCAAAAATATTCTGATCATCATAAGCCATAGACATCCTCCTCAATGTCATCCTGAAGCGCTCGCGCTGAAGGATCTCACACATATTATGGAGATTCCTCGTTTCACTCGGAATGACGCAGCTTGTTGCGGCTTGCCTTTTCATCGTGTCCGGAAATACCAAACCGTTCTTCCAACACGCTAAAAACCTCACTCGGATTGATATTGTGATGCGCCAGCAAAACCATCCAGTGAAAGATCAAATCCGCCGACTCATGCACCAAAGCCTCACGGATCGCCACATCCCCCGGCGATTTCTCAAGCCGCAAACCTTCAACAATCGTCTCTTCTGCCTCTTCACGAATTTTCTCGGATATCTTCGCCGACCCTTTGGAATACAGGCTCGCGACATACGAATCCGCAGGATCAGCCGCCTTGCGGTCCTGTAATACGGCATAAAGCTTTTCTAAAATATGCGTGTTCATGGCTGAGCAGTATAATGTATATCCGAATATTCTCTAAGCGCTTTAGGACCAAATATAAAAATTAAAGGTAAACTCGGCAAAGTAACCAAAAAATAATAAAAAAGTGCAAAGCCCAGCCCAACATCGTTTGTCGCCGCCTTGATATTTTCAGGAAAGAAAAAAGAGGCAATGTAAGCGATAATAACCATGAACGTCAAAAACACCGGCAGGATCAATGCACTAATGGTATAGACCAAAAGCCCATACAAATATCCAATTTTCTTATTCTCTCCATTAAACGGCAGAAATCCGACTTTATAAAATATATTGACCGCCAATTGCTGTCCGGCAGTAATAAGCAAGGTAGCAATTGGAACAAGAAAAATAATAATAAAAAAGAAAAATATAATAAAGGTGCCAATAAAATTAGGAAGAAACGGCACGCCATTATGATTCAGAAAATGATTATAAATAAAATACATTAAGAACAGAATAAGCGAGTAGAAAAGCGCGGTTCTAAAACCGTATTTTGCGAAATGAACACTGAGAAATTTTCTACCCATAACCCCTAGAGCCTTACCGGAATTCCCGCCTCTTTCATAGCCTCTTTCGCTTGCGACACGCTATAGGTGCCAAAGTGGAAAATCGAAGCCGCAAGAACCGCACTAGCATGCCCATCGCGCACCCCTTCGACAAGGTGCTCCAGCGTCCCCACGCCGCCCGACGCAATCACCGGAATGCGCACCGCATCCGCCACTGCGCGCGTCAGCGGTATGTTAAACCCCTGCTTGGTGCCATCACGATCCATAGAAGTCAGCAAAATTTCCCCCGCGCCGTATTCCGCCATTTTCACGGCCCATTCCACGGCATCAATCCCCGTGCCTTTGCGCCCGCCATGGGTAAAAATCTCCCACCCTTCGGACCCGTCCTCTTTGGCTTTCGCATCAATCGCCACCACAATGGCCTGCGATCCGCATTTATCCGACGCCTCTTTCACAAAATCAGGATTTTGCACCGCCGCAGAATTTATCGAAACCTTATCCGCCCCGGCATTGAGCAAATTGCGAATATGTGCAACTTCGGAAATACCGCCGCCCACCGTCATCGGCATGAACACTTCATTCGCCACGCGCTCCACAACATCAATGATCGTATCGCGCCCTTCATGCGTGGCGGTAATATCAAGAAAACACAGCTCATCCGCGCCCTGGTCGTTATAAACCTTGGCCTGCTCCACCGGGTCGCCGGCATCCACAATATCGACAAAATTCACGCCTTTGACGACGCGGCCATTATCAACGTCCAGACAGGGAATTATACGTGTTTTCAGCATGAAAGCACTTTAGCGCTGGAAACGCGGCAATGCAACGTCCGGATCATGCTGAATATCACGCGGATCAAAACCAACTCTGCTCATAAGCTTTTCAAACTTTTTGGGATCTTTTACAATCCATTGCCCACTCTCGCGCGCAGCAACCTCAGAGAACCGTGGAGGAAGCGCCAAATAACTAGGCGTTGTTTGTTCTTTTTGAGAATAAACCGGATCAGGCATCAACAAAACAACATTATCTGCAAAAGCAAGATGCACGGGCAAACCCTCTTTAAAAGCTTTATGCTGCGCCTTTACGGCCTGTGCCGCCTGCTCAGGGTTTTTATAATCTTCTGCACGCGCCCGCGACAATGCATCAGCCCGCTTAAGCTTGTCTTTAAGGGGCATAATAATCGGCATAGCTGTAATTTGATAACCCGCTCTTGAACGCTCTAAAGCATCAATCATAAAGCCATTTTGCCCGGTTCCGGAAATATATAATGGAACCTTTGCTTCATGAGCCAAATTCAGCAAAGCCATAATCAAGCCGTCTGTCTGTGCATGAAAAAGCTTTTTATAACGCCCGCGTTGCCCATTCTCACTAAGAGGAACGCCCTCAAAATCAAGGCTCAACGATCCTTTCAAAAACTCCGAAAGCGCATCACGCTCTAATAAAAATCCATGCCCCGCAACCGGCAGAGCCAAACGTGGTATGCGCTTATTATCAACACGCTCACGCATAGCCTGAATACGCTCACTCCCCAAGGATGCAAATGTGTATCTAAGAGAAGGGCGAAAAAGCCCCGTAGGACCCTGCAAAACCTTATCCGCAAGATACCCCAAAGCGCGATTCAGAGCCTCAAAATTAACCTCAACCTTCTGGCCGCCCAAAGCCGCACGGACTTCAGCGGTTGTAAACAAGCTGACTTCCGAACACGCGCCCTGAAACGCAGGCATGCTCGACCAAATTTCATCTGACAATTTCGCAGACATCGCTTAGCTCCCTAAAAAAGAAGCCAACCCTACCAAACACAAAAAATTATGTCAATTATTTTAAGCCGCGACCTTCAGCGCTTCTATCGGATCAACCCGCTTATCATAAAGGGCTTTACCAACAATCACGCCGTTAATGCCATGCGTCTGCGAAGCCTCTTTCACCGCCTGAATATCCGCCAAAGATCCAACGCCACCCGATGCAATCACCGGAATATTCGTCTCAGACGCCAAAGCCTTCGTCGCTTCGATATTTACGCCTGTCCCGGTCCCGTCACGATCAATATCGGTATAAATCACCGCCGACACGCCCGCATCCTCAAAATGCTTAATCAGCTCCGTGGCCTGAATATTGGAGCCATCAACCCATCCATCGACCATCACCTCACCATTCAACGCATCAATCCCCACGGCAATCTGATCGGGAAATTCCCGGCACGCCCATTTCACCAGCGCCGGATCACGCACCGCAGACGTCCCTAAAATAATCCGGCTAAGCCCTTCTTCAATCCAATGCTCAACCTGTGCTTTGGTGCGAATACCCCCGCCCAGCTGCACTGGAATATCAACCGCCTTGATAATATCGCGCACCGCATGATGATTGGTCGGAATACCCTGCACCGCGCCGTCCAGATCCACAACATGAATCCAGCTAAACCCCGCCTTCACCCAATCATAAGCCTGCGCTGCCGGGTCTTCGTTATAAACGGTATCACGTGTCATATCGCCCTGCACCAGGCGCACGCACTTCCCGTCTTTCAAATCAATCGCTGGATAAATGATCATGAAAAAACATCTACTCAAAAGAGGCTAAAAACGCAACTGTTCAATTGTCCTGCCCCACGGCCGCAGGATCGATAACCTTATAGTAATAAAAACTCTTCACGATCTTCTCCGGCAACCGCACGGAATACGGATGCGTACCAAACCGCACATACCCCATGCTTTCATACAGCGCGATGGCCTTCTCATGCGTTTCACGTACATCAAGGTTGATCACCGCAAACTCTTCTTCCAGAGCAACCTTCTCCGCTTGCTCCAAAAGCATCTTCGCCAAACCATGCCCACGCGCCCACGGCGCAACAAAATTCGTCGTCAGCTGTACACAATGCGACTGCGCTTCGTTATGCGCGGGCGGCTTCCAAAGCTGACATGTCCCGCAAATCACACCATCAAGCCGCGCCACAAACAAAATCCGCGCCGGCATCGCCAATACACCCTGCCAAAATCGCTCTAAACTATCACGCGCAGGAAGCGAAACCCATCCGAAACCCCCGCCGCCTTCAATCGCAGCATCCGTCGCATCACAAAGATCGTTTAAATCGGACGCAGAAATCTGCTCCAAACGCTCAACGCTGGGTTCCGGCGGTAATTCCTGAATTTTGGTCTGATCGTTCATGATATAATCCGTCCCTTTATTTCGTTTTATTCCGTTTCAACCGACTTTAGGAAGGTTGAACCACTTTTTAAGGCTTCCATTGAATGAAATCATCAATCAATCGCAAGCCCGCATCCTGACTCTTCTCTGGGTGGAACTGCACCCCTGCGATATTATCGCGCCCAACGACACTGGCATAAAGCCCGCCGTAATCCGTTAAAGCCAAAACATGATGGTTATACTCACATTCAAACATAAAAGAATGAACAAAATAAAAATGTTCTGCAGATTCATTCGAACTTTCTATGCTGCTCCGCACACTTTTCAAAAGCGGATGACGATTATCCTGCCCGCTAGGACCCGGCAGCACAAGCCCGTTCCACCCCATTTGCGGCACTTTCAAAGATTGATCCCATTGGGGACGGGAATTAAACGGGATCACCTGCCCCGGCACCCAATTCAGCCCCGCATGCATCCCATGCTCCAGCCCCCTTGTCGCCAGCAACTGCATCCCCACACAAATCCCGAGGAACGGCTTGCCGTCTTTTAAAACCCGTTGCTCCAGCGCCTCGATCATGCCCGCGCTCGCCTGCAGATTGTCCATACAATCCCCAAACGCACCTTGCCCCGGCAATACAATCCTGTCGGCCTTCAGCACGTCTTCGGCCCGATCAGACACCTGAACAACCGCATCATGCCCAAACTCGGCAATCACGTGCTCAAACGCCTTCGCCGCAGAACGCAAATTCCCCGACCCGTAATCAATAATTGTGATGGTTTCCTCAGACATACGGCACTTTATATACCGTTATTACATTTGAAGTCTAGGCAGGAAGAGGCTCAGGCTCTCCAACAACAGGTAATTGAGATAAGACATGTGACGTATTTTCTAGAACATCACGCAACCCATCATAAGCGGTGGAGTCTTCCACAATCTCCAAAACCTCTTCATCGCTAAAAAAGAAAGACCCTTCAGACACTCTCTTGGCAAATTCCGCAATAACGCCCTCAGCAGTTTCGTGAATGATGCATTCATCAGAAAGAGGTATGGCATGCCATTCAACCTCACCATCAACAACATAAACCCTCATAAAGCTTCCAACAAAGTCATACCGCGTCTCTCCGCCTGCTTTCTGGCGTCCACGCGCGACACGCATGACATCCATAGCATAACCTGTTGTACCGTCTTCAAAAGTCACTTCTTCAAAAGAACTTCTTACATATTGTGATGGTGTAGCTCCCACACCAACACGCGCGGCAACTGCAGCAAAGCCTTCAACAAGACAAGACAATAAATTCATAATATTAACCTCTTCAAACCCAATGCATAATTAAGTAATTTAATTATAGAAAAACTTAACTCTAAACAACCTTTTTCTTTGTATTCAACAACGCCAATGCTAAAAGCTTCTTATGACCATAAATTTCTACAACTGGAACGACACCGACGACGCGACAAAGGCTCGCATCATGCGCCGCTCACAGGCCAATATCGATGATGTCGTGAAAACCGTCGAACCGATTATCGAAGACGTGCGCACCCGTGGGGATGCCGCACTGATCGACTATGCCAAAAAATTCGACGGCGCAGATATCACATCCCTCAAAGCCACACCCGAAGAATTCGACGCCGCGGAAAAAGCGCTCGATGACGACCTCAAAGCCGCTATCCAGCAATGCGCCGCCAATGTCAAAAAATTCCACACCGAACAAATGAACCGTGTTGAAAAACCGTGGATGGTCGAAATTCAGCCCGGCGTGTTTGCAGGCGAACAAGTGAACCCAATCGAATCCGTCGGACTTTATGTTCCGCGCGGCAAGGGCGCTTTCCCGTCCGCGCTCTATATGCTCGCCATCCCCGCCGTGATCGCGGGTGTAAAAGACATCGCCATCGTCTCCCCGCCCACATCCGAAGGTAAAACCGATGCCGCAACGCTTTATACCGCGCGTTTATGCGGCGTAGAAAAAGTCTATAAATGCGGCGGCGCGCAAGCCATTGCCGCGTTAGCTTATGGCACAGAGACAATCCCGCAGGTCAAAAAAGTCCTCGGCCCCGGCTCCCCTTATGTTGCAGCAGCCAAGCGCATCTGCTCCGTGATCATGGACCCCGGCATGCCCGCCGGGCCAAGCGAATCTATCATCCTTGCTGATGAAACAGCCAACCCCGATAATACCTGCTGGGACATCCTCAACGAAGCCGAACACGGCGAGGATTCCGCGGCGCTCCTCATAACCCACTCCTCCACAATAGCAGATTATGTAAAATTAAATATCGAAGAATGTATTGCTGGGTTGCCTGAACCTCACCGCAGCATTTGTGCAAGCGTCATGCAAAATTACGGCGGCATTATCCTGACCGGCAGCCTCGAACAATCCATCGAGGTTGCAAACCAATACGCGCCCGAGCACCTGCACCTCAAGGTCAAGGACGCCAAAAATGTTGCACAAAAACTGACCCACGCCGGTGAAATCCTGATCGGCGAATACACGCCCTCATCCTTGGGAAACTATGGCATTGGGGTCAATCACGTCCTACCGACAGGCGGCTGGGCACACACATATTCCTGCACCTCCGTCTGGGATTTCCTCAAACGCACATCCATATCCGAATGCACAAAAGAAGGCTTCGAAGCACTCAAGGACTCGGTCACAACCCTGACCGATTACGAGAACTTCCCCGCCCACGGCGACGTACTGCGCAAACGTAAATTATGAGCGACGATCTTCATTATATGACACCTGCCGGCTACAAGGCCTTAGCAGACGAACAAGATCATCTGATCCACACCGAACGCCCGAAAATCTGCGAAATCGTCAGTTGGGCTGCGGGGAACGGCGATCGTTCCGAAAACGGCGATTACATCTATAATAAGAAACGCCTGCGCGAAATCGACCGCCGCCTACGCTACCTCAAAAAGAAACTCGATAACTGCAAAATCGTCGACCCCAAAGACCAGCAAGGATTAGACCGCGTCTTTTTCGGCGCCACCGTCACTTATGCCCGCGAGGATAACACCGAAATCACCGTCCACCTCGTCGGCGTTGACGAAGCCGACTTCAAGCAAGGCAAAATCAATTGGCTCTCCCCCGTCGGCAAAGCCCTCCTCAAAAAAGAAGTCGGCGACACCGCCACCGTCCAAACCGACGACGGCACCGAAGAGATTGAAATTCTAAAAATCGAATACCACGCTTGATGGGTCTTACTGACTAACGGCTAAATCAAAGCTCTGCCCACCATCATCAAACTGCAAATAAGCATGATCTGTATGCGCATTCTCAAAAGAATACGCTATCATCATCCCAAAGGATGGTAACAAAAAGAAAGCCGCAATAATGGTGAGTTTCATAATATTCATAACATTTTCCTCGTTCTACCCAACGGGTTAAACGGGAAAAAGTTCAATTATAATATTATGGATTTATTGAGAAGCCCTAAAGCGACCCTTTTGTGCTCGGCAACTGATCCGCCGCACGGACATCAATCTCCACCGCCATACGAAGCGCCTTCGCACACGCCTTAAAGATGCTCTCGATAATGTGGTGGTTATTCTCGCCATACTCGTTCTTCACATGCAGCGTAATCCCCGCCGCCTGCGCAAACGCATTAAAGAATTCCTGAAACAACTCCGTATCCATTTCGCCCAAACGCTGCACGGAAAACTCCGCATCCCAAATCAAATACGGCCGGTTGGATAAATCCAGCGCCACGCGGCTCAAAACCTCATCCATCACCAGCGTGAAATGCCCGTAACGGCGAATGCCTTTCTTATCGCCAACCGCCTCTTTCAAGGCCTGACCCAGCGTAATCCCGACATCTTCGGCCGTATGGTGCCCGTCAATATGCAGATCGCCTTCCGCCTTCACCGTGATATCAATCAGGCTATGCTTCGCCAACTGCTCCAGCATATGATCGAAAAACCCGATACCCGTAGCAATATCGCCTTCCCCGCTTCCGTCCAAATTGACCGAAACGGAAACACTCGTTTCCTTTGTTTTGCGAGTTATACTCCCAATTCTCTTCTGTGCATCACGCGGCATCTTTTCACTCATAGCGTTATCGGTTACTGTTGTATGGCTGTGTATAAACTTTTGACGATCTTATCATATTTTAACATGGCTTTTGACAAGAAAATTCTAATTTTTGCTCTAACTCTTTTCCTGAGCGGCTGCGCAGAGATCGTCGTCAAAGAAATCGACTACGCCAAACCCATCCCCATCACCCAAAACGACAGCCCCACACCGATAGAATTCAAAAACCTAAGGTTTCTGCTGCCCCCCGGCACGGAAATAGGCTTGGAAAGCGGCATGGGCCCGGGCCTTCTGGGTCGCTTTTGCTCCTACCGCGACTCGCGCGTACGC
>CAYGNI010000026.1:0-19180 GCA_964351195.1 uncultured Micavibrio sp. | reverse complement strand
TGAGTTGTTTCTTTTTACCTGCATGACACGTAGACCTCACGAAGTTTAAATTATAAAATATAACTTGGTGTCTTGGTGTCTTGATGGTTAATTTCTACATTATGACTCGCCCGTTTGATCTTGATCCTTTGTTTCGTGCGTTGACCACATTGCCGGGTGTGGGGCCGAAGAATGCCAAATTACTGGAAAAGCTTGTGCGCGGGCCAAAGGTTCTGGATTTGCTCTATCATATGCCGATTGATTTTATTGATCGGCGATTTTCGCCGAAAATTGCGGAGGCGCCCAATGGCCGCATCGCCACAATGGAGGTGACAGTTTTATCCCATACTCCCAATGCGCGGCGCAATTTACCGTATCGGGTGAAAGTGCGTGATGATAGCGCCGCGATGACGCTGACATTTTTTCATGCGAATAAGGCGTGGATTGAAAAGCAATTGCCCGAACGCGAGAACGTTATTATCAGTGGTAGGGTTGAATATTATCAGGGCAACCCTCAAATTGTGCATCCTGATATCGTGCCTGTCGCTGAACGCGCAACGCTTGAAACCGTTGAGCCTATTTATCCGTTAACGGCGGGCATCACAAACAAAACTGTCCGCAAGGCCATGGATGGCGCGATGGATTTTATGGTGAAGCTCCCGGAATGGCTGGATGCGGCGTATAAAAAACGCAATGGATGGAGCGATTGGGATGATGCTCTGGAAGGTGTTCACACTCCTGAAAGTGAGAAGGATTTATTGCTGGAAAGCCCGCTGCGCCAACGTCTGGCGTATGATGAATTGCTGGCCAATCAGCTCACGCTGTCTTTGGTGCGACACCGCCAGCGGCGGGTGAATGGCCGTAGCTACAAGGGCGACGGGCATTTACGGACCAAGCTGCGCGAGGTTTTGCCGTTTGCGCTTACGGGGGCGCAGGAAAAGTCTTTGGCCGAGATTGATGCCGATATGGCAGAACCTGCCAAGATGTTGCGCCTCCTTCAGGGGGATGTCGGTGCGGGGAAAACGGTGGTGGCGGCGATGGCGATGCTCAATGCCGTTGAGACAGGGGCGCAGGCAGCGATTATGGCACCGACCGAGATTTTAGCGCGTCAGCATGCCGAGAGTTTGAAGCCGTGGCTGGATGGGTGCGGGGTGCGGTTTGTGATTTTGACGGGGCGCGATAAGGGCGCGGGGCGCGAGACGATCCTTTCTCAAATCGCCAATGGCGCTGCGCAAATCATCATCGGCACACATGCGATTTTCCAAGACGGTGTAGAATTTGCGGATTTGGGATTGGCGGTGATTGACGAACAGCACCGCTTTGGCGTGCATCAGCGTTTGCAGCTCTCATCAAAAGGCAAAGGCACGGATGTTTTGGTGATGACAGCGACCCCTATTCCGCGCACGCTGACGCTTACGGCGTATGGCGATATGGATGTTTCCAAGCTTGATGAAAAGCCGCCGGGACGCAAGCCTATTGAGACGCTTTTGATATCCAATGACAAGCTCGACAATATGATTGAAGGTTTGGAGCGCAAAATCAAAGACGGCAGCCGCGTATATTGGGTTTGTCCTTTGGTCGAGGAATCCGAGGTGCTGGATCTGGCGGCAGCGGAAGAGCGCTATGATATCCTCAAACAACATTTTGGTAAGGTCGGGCTTGTGCATGGCCGGATGAAAGCGGCGGATAAAGACGAAATCATGCAAAGATTTGCGGCCGGCGAGCTTAATATTTTGGTTGCGACAACGGTGATTGAAGTTGGGGTCAATGTCCCCGAAGCCACCGTCATGGTCATCGAACATGCCGAGCGGTTTGGTTTGTCGCAACTTCACCAATTGCGCGGGCGCGTGGGGCGCGGCGGGGACCAGAGCTATTGTTTTCTGGTGTATTCAGGACCTTTAGGGCCGAGCGCCAAAGAGCGGCTTTCGATCATGCGGCAAACCGAAGACGGATTTTTGATTGCGGAGAAGGATTTGGAGCTACGTGGGGCGGGCGATATTCTGGGCGTCAAGCAAAGCGGATTGCCTGTTTTTCGATTGGCGGATTTGAATGTGCACGGAGAATTGCTTAAGGCGGCACGCGATGATGCGCGGCTGATCATTGAAAAAGACCCTGAGCTTGAGAGCGAGCGCGGACAAGCGCTGAAGACACTTTTGTACCTTTTTGAGCGTGATCAGGCGATCCAGTATTTACGGAGTGGTTAAGCTTGTGTAATTAAAACCTATATGACTTTTACCACCTATAAACCAAAGAATTATCTGCCACATATAGACGGCTTGCGAGGTATTGCGGTGCTCGCTGTTGTGTTGTTTCACCTTGATTTTACGGTGTTTCAGGGCGGATTTGTCGGCGTTGATATTTTCTTTGTGATTTCAGGGTATCTGATCACGGGCATTATTGTCAGGGATGTGCAAAAAGACGATTTTTCGTTTGCCCGGTTTTATGCGCGGCGTATCAGGCGGATTTTTCCTGCGCTGTTTTTCGTCCTTTTCGGCACGATCATTCTAGCCATTTTTTTTTCAGGACCTGTGCAGTTTTCAGACACGCTTAAATCTGTACGCATGGCCAGCGCGCAAATCTCCAATTTTTATTTCGCGCGGGAATTGGACTATTTCGCCTTGGACCAAACATTTGCGCCGTTATTACATACCTGGTCTTTAGGGGTTGAGGAGCAATTCTATCTTATCTGGCCATTATTGCTTGTAGGGATTAACAGATTTTTCGGGATGCAAAGGGCGTTTGTTATCCTGTGTGGAATCATGTTTATCAGCCTGGGGATCAGTGAATATCTTGTACGAACGAACGCCATGCATGCGTTTTATCATTTACATTCCCGGGCGTGGGAGCTGGCGATGGGCGGCGTGCTTGCGCTGAATGCCATTCCTGCTTTGAAACATCAAAAATGGCGTGAAGTTTTGGGTTTTGCCGGATTGTTGCTGATTGGTGGATCGGCGTTGTTGATTGATGAAAATGGCTTTCCGGGTTTAAAAGCCGTTCCGCCTTGTCTTGGGGCGGCGTTGTTTATTTACGCAGTGCACAGCGGGGAGTGCCGCGCGCAAAAGATATTGTCGCTTAAGCCTTTGGTTTTTTGCGGGCTGATATCTTATTCGCTGTATCTTTGGCATTGGCCGTTTATAGCGTTTTACAAAGGGTATTTCGGAGAAACATTGCGTTTTTCCGTACAGCTTGGCATTGCGGTTTTGTCTTTTGCGTTTGCGACGTTTTCATACAGATTTGTAGAGCAGCCATTCCGCGTTATGCAGATTGGCCCTAAGAAAGCTATTGCCGCAGGGTTATGCATGATCCTGGTTTTCATTTTAGGGGCGAATGTTCTCAAAAATTATAACCGTGCGTCATGGCGGCTTGCCCATGCGCAGGAAGATGCCGTCACGGAACCGCATAAATTGTTTAAAGTGTGTTCGATTGCCACGGGGCCATTTGATAAGAAAAATTGTTATATCGGTCCGAACAAGGATTCCTATGAGGTTATTTTGGCGGGTGATTCCTTTGCGTCTCACTTTGCACCGATGGTTATCGGGTGGGCGAAAAAGCGCGGTCTGACTGTAAGGCTTTTTACGCGCGGGGCTTGCCAGATATGGGTCAAAAAAGACGGGGTCAAGATCAGAAACGGCAAGGTTGACCAGGATTGCATGGATTTGCGTCCGGCTTTTTATGACGCATTGGAGAATGATAAAAGCATTCAATATGTGTTTCTTGGCAGGCGTAAGACAGATTTCAATGAAGATGTAATACGATCTTTGGATGACGTTTTAAGTTACAATAAAAAGACATATTTCTTAGGTGTCGGGCCTTTGTTTAAAGAGCATCCGCACAATTGCGACATCAAAAACAATCTTTTGATATCCAAAATCTTTCCACGCCCTGAGCAACAAAACGATTGTCTTAAGATTGATACAGTGCAGACACAAGAAATGCTTTCCGAGCTTAACCAAGGTTTTAAACCTCATTTAGAAAAACTTAACATCCCTTATTTTGATCCTAATGCTTACATCTCCTCCCCCTTTAATGACGAGGGGAATTTCCTGTTCATGGATGCAGGTCATATGAATGAATATGGCGGCCTGTATTTAATCCCTTATTTTGAAGATTTTATGAAAGAGCACGGGGAACCGTAGTTACTCTGCCGCGTCTTTATCTGTGCCGCGGGACCAGGCATCCGCCGTGCTGCTGGCGTCGGAGTCATGCTCCCCTATTTCGAGGTTCATGGCTTTTTTGATACGCTGAACATCAATCATAAGACCATCAAGGGTGTTGGCGAAATTGTCCATTTCCTTACGGCTCGGCAGACCATAAGCGCGGTCCTGACCATCGCCTTTGCAAATCACACGCGCGGGGATACCGATGGCGGTGCACCCATCCGGGATATCGTTTGTCACAACGGAGTTTGATCCCACGCGGGCATCTTTGCCGATTATGATGTTACCTAAAACCTGCGCGCCTGAACCGATCATCGCACCATTTTCAATTGTAGGGTGGCGTTTGCCGCTAGCGTCGTCTGCGCGCCCTACCCCGCCCAATGTCACGCCATGATAAATGGTTACGTCGTCTTTGATGACCGCCGTTTGGCCGATGACAACGCCTGTGCCGTGGTCGATGAAGAGGCGTTTACCGATGGTCGCTTCGGGGTGGATTTCGATACCGGTGAACATGCGGCCGATATTGGAAAAAAAGCGCGCAAGCGCATAGAGTTTCAGGCCCCACAGCGCGCCGGAGAGTGTGTGCCAGACCAGCGCATGAAAACCGTTATAGGCGAAGAAAACTTCCCAGAATGTCGGCTTTGCCGGGTCGCGCTTTTGAATAGATTTAATCGTGTCCAGTATATCCATGGCACTATATCCTCTTAATAGAGCCTTGAAATAACACGTTTAGAGCGCATTTGCCTAGGATTTTTTGGGCTTGGCTTTTTTCACGGGCTTTTTGGCCAGAGGTTTTTGTTCGAGCCTGGCTTTTTCCTCAGCCGTTGGCGGGGAAATAATTCCGGCGGAAACCACCAGTTTCACAGCCTCCTCAACGGTCATATCGAGGAATTTCAACTCTTTTTTGGGCACGAAGAGCAAATATCCCGATGTCGGGTTTGGCGTGGTCGGCACGAAAACATTGATTGTTTCTTCGTTGGTGAGTTTTTGGACTTCGCCTTCGGATCGTCCGGTGACAAAGCCGATGGACCACACACCTTTGCGTGGATATTCCAGCATGACGGCTTCGCGAAATGCGGTAGACTGGCTTGCCATGATGGTTTCAAAAACCTGTTTAATCGCACCGTAAATTGTACGAATGACGGGCATACGATCGAGAACATATTCATAAACGCGGATAATCATTTTGCCGAGGAAGTTGGTCGCAAGCCACCCGATAACGATAAAAAAGGTCACGGCAATGATTACACCGAGGCCAGGTATCGTCGTATTGCCGTATGGTCCTGTATTCCAGATTTCAGGAATGATTTTTCCGACATGCTTATCCACGAAGGAAAAGAACACGTAAGTTAAATAAATTGTAATCGCGACGGGCGCGGTCACGACAATACCGGTCAGCAAATAACGGCGCAGGCGCGTCATCATGCTTGTTTGCGATTGGTGCGCGGCTTGAGCCGCTTTTTTGATTAAGTCCTGATCGTTCATGTCGCTATCATGGCGGGGCTTGGCGCAGAAAGCAATCAGCAAGATTATAAATATTTACGCTCACATACGGCTTTGATTGCTGTAAATTCATCACTTGTCAGGTCACGGTTAGATAATATAGCCAGGGCGACACAGCCGATCCACCCCCGGTTGGTATAGGCATCGGTTCCGAAAAGATCCCAAGTGCTGTTTTGTACGGATGCGGCGGTAAAGCGGTACACGCCCATTGGCGCTGGCAGCATGGTTGTGCTTGCGGGCTCGCCATTTTTGGAGACGGTGCCGGCGAACAAATTGCTCTGGTGGAGTGTTGCCAGACCGATGGAGCCGATTGTTCTGGGGGCTCCGCCGCTATCCGAGCCACAGATAATGGCTTCGTAATCTTCGAAGGTTGTGTCGGTGCCGTCGCCGTATTGTCCGAACATGATGACTTCTTTAAGGTCCATAGCGGAAGACCCGGCAAAATATTTGGAATGTTTTTCTGTGCCGCAATCAATGACGGGCTGGTCATTTGCCCCTGCGTGGCTGGCGTCAACGGCGAAATCTCCCGCGGGTGTGAGGAGATTGTACTTTTTAGGGGATGCATCGTTGAGCTGATTAATCAAAGAGCCTGCGTTATCCCAGTATTGCTCTTCATCGACGCTAAAGATCCCCACGATGGCGTCGGGCGCGATTGTTGCGATTGTGAGCCAGAAATCATCTGTTCCGTCGATGATGGTGTCATTGCTGGTGCTGTAGGTGTTTCCACCAAGGCTGATGAGCTGGCCCCCGGTTGAGCGGTCGACATCGATGTTTGAGTTGCCGGATGCCGCGCAATCCTTAATGTATGACAGCGCGGGGATGGTGGTATCGAAGGTGCCGGATTGGATGCCGATATAGTTATTGTCCGCTGTTACGCCGTAATTCAGGGTCTGTGCGCCTTGGGTGTCGGCAATGCCGGGGCCGGGGTTATCGCAATAATCCCCGTTCACACGGATGCCGAAAACCCCTGCATTATGCGAGGTTGAGCCATTATCGTTGGTATTGTCGCCGTTTTCAAAGCCTTCGCAGTCGACTTCGAGGAAGGTCATTTGCGGGGTGTTGGCGGTTTGGCCGCGTGTATAATTAAAGCCGTCATCGCCTGCGAGATTGTGGGAAGCGGCGCAGCGGATAAAGCGGGCTTTTTTAATGGCGTCGCAATAGACGTTGTCATTTTCGCCGCTATAGCGGAAGCCGCAATTGAGGGCAATAATGGCCGCATTATTGTCCAAATCTGTCGGGAAATGGTGATAAATCGGGCGATCGCCCCAAATTTCTATACCATCAAGATATAATGTCACATCGGCATCGACAAGGCGGGTATTGCGTTCCTGCACAAATGGCAGGAGATCGGTGTCTGGTGCGCGGGCGTCATGGGTTTTGATATACAGGGTGGAGCCGCTTTGTGCCCAGGCGTGGCCAGCGTGGGCCTGAACAGCGGCTAAATCTGCGACTTCTTCCATCGGCAATGGGACGGGCGTTATACCGTCGATTAATGTGCGGCTTGCGTGGCCTGCTTCGTTAAGGTCAAGGACGAAGCGGACGTTTGAGCGTGTGGTTGAGTATGCGCCCGAGCCTTCTGATGACCAGGATAGGCCGTCCTGGGCGCGGCCGATTTTGACCGTACCGGGGCCATCAACGGCCACGAAGGCCATATCTTTGGCCGGTTCGAATTCGGCAGCCCACGCATCTGTGCGCCAGTAATTGCCGGTTTTAATATTCACCACATCCGCGTTTTCGGTGACGGCTTTGGCGATGGTTTTATACGGCGTTGCTTCGCTTCCGTCCCCTGTGGTGTCATTGCCGTTTATGTTGTCGACCCACAGGGTTGTGCCAACAGGTTTGTCATTTAGCGGGTTATAATCGGTTCTATAACCGCCTACCCCAGAGCCTGAGACGTTAAATTCGGGTTGCCACTGGTTCACAAAAGCGAATGGGTAGCGTTGTGCTGTGCCTGCGCCCGGTGCGGCGCGGCCTAAAGTTAGTCCTGGTTTCATGATTCTCTCTTGGGTTGTTATGGGCGGGAATACAAAAAAGCCATGCGTGGCATGGCTATGGATACAGTTATCGACTTTATTAATATGAATATAATCCTATTTTTGTATTTTGTCAAAAACTTTGTTGTGTTTTCATAATTGCCATGCAATATTATGTTTTTGAGAGGTAGCATGACCACACATACAGACGTTTTTTTAAGTGCTGCGAAAGCAAAAGCCGAAGAGCTTAGGGATCAAGATGACGCTGAGCTTGGCAGACAACTTGAAGGTGGCGCTATAGCTGCTGTAGAGAATCGAATGGACGCGCTTAACAGAGGTATATCAGCGCTAACGTCAGAAGCGATTGCGGCAAAAATCAATGTCCCACCCGCAGCTATTTTATTACAGCACGTTCAAAACATGCTTCGTGGAATTGAAAGGAGCCTACCAGCTCTAGATGACGCACCAGCTGCATCAATGTAAAATTATAAATGGTGATCGCGCAGGGATTTGAACCCTGGACCTACTGATTAAAAGTCAGTTGCTCTACCAGCTGAGCTACGCGATCCCATGAAAAGGTCGTAAAAGATTGTCGCACCATATGGATTTAGCGCGGGCACGTCAAGCATTTGTGGCCCCTGTTATTGAAATTTTTCTTTAAGCTTTGAAGCCACTTGCGGCGTGACGAATTCGTCGATATCCCCGCCCAGTGAGCAGATTTCCTTTACGAAGCTTGCGGAGACAAATTGCCATTTATCCGAGGCCATGAGGAAAACGGTTTCGATATCGGGATCGAGTTTGGCGTTCATCCCGGTGAGCTGGAATTCGTATTCAAAGTCGGATACGGCGCGCAGGCCACGAAAGATGCAAGAAGCATTCACATTTTGAACGAAGTGAACCAGCAGGTTGTCGAAGGATTGGACTTCGATTTCGCAGCCCTTTTCGAGCATATTGTTTATATCTTCGGTGATCATGGCGAGGCGTTCGTGATGGGTAAACAGCGGGCCTTTGTTTTTATTATCGGCCACGGCAATAATGAGCTTATCGACCATACGGCTGGCGCGGCGGATCAGGTGTAAATGCCCCTTGGTCACGGGGTCAAAAGTGCCGGGATATACGCCGATGAGGTATTTTCCGTTACGCTCTTTGTTTGTCATCTTTCTTCTTTCGAATAAGTTTGCGCTTAGAATAACGCCTTGCGGGTTCTTCTATGCATTTATAGGTTATAATCGAACATGCTGTTACACACAAAAGATATCCTATTGTCATAAGGTCGCCCTGCCACATATTGGCGCCAAGGAGATAGTCGCCGTCTTGCGTGGTTGTTACTATTCCCCACTCAGGCCATTTATGTCCTATCAGGCGCGCCACAGCGGGCGCTTTTCCGGCAATAAAAGCATGTAGCATATAAATTGAATATGATACAGTGCCCACCAGCACTATGGATTTATGCTTGAGTATTTTCGAGCAATACCCTCTTTCGCGAGAAAATACGAAAATTGTAGCCATGAAAAGAGGCACTATGAGGAGATGGTATTGGCTGGCGGTGACCAAAGACAGGTGCAAGGCGATCGCCAGTATACAGATTGCTTCTAATGCGCTCCAAAGGATGGTGGAGTTTGAATATCGGTCTATTTTCGATTTACAGCCTGATACTATGTACCATGAGAGAGCGCCCGCGGCGAAGCCGTAGACACCTCTTACAAATCCCCATTCGAACGTTGAGCTGAGATATGCGCCGGATACATACAAAATGAATACGGCTATTAACCCCGTGGCTATAACAGCTTTTCGTATATGGGCGGCCATTGTGATTAATATGAGAGCGAATAACGCATAAACGTAGAATTCAACACTGATGCTCCAGCTGGGGGCATTGAAAGCGATAATATTGTCAGGAAACAGCCCCATTGCATGCACCAAAAACAGGCTAGATATTATGTAGGTCAGGTTTTCGCCGGGCTGAGAAAACGCAGGCGTCATAGCGGCTCCGCCCAGTTGTGGTATCCAAACTTGCATTGCTTCGAATCCTACAAATATCATTAAAACAAAGAGGTGCAGTGGATATAGGCGTGCAAAGCGCAGAAGCATGAATTTCCAAAAGCCGAAACCGTCTGTTAGACGTTCGGCGTAATTAGCGAAGATTACGAAGCCGCTTAGGACAAAAAAGAAATCTACGAACAGGCTCGCATTTCTGAAAAAGGTCAGTTCAGCAAAGTGGCTGTTTACACCAAGATGGAAATGGAAAACGGCCACGCAACATGCCGCGATGCCTCGCCAGGAGTCTAAAGCGACAAATCTTGGCGGTGAGGCCGCTTTATCACTCATCGTTTTCTGATGCGGCGTCTTCTGGCGGCGCTTCATCTTCAGCTTCTTCGGCTTCGGAGGCTGCGCTTTCTGCTGGCGCGTCGTCTTGCGTAGAAGCCTCTTCTGTAACCTCGTCCTCGTCATCTTCCTGGATGAGCCAGGCGACGGAGACGACTTCTTCGTCATTATCGACTTTGAAGACAGTGACGCCCTGAGCGCTACGGCCTGTGACGCGGATGTTTTCAACGGGTGTGCGGATGAGCTTGCCTTTGTCGGTCACGAGCATGATCTGGTGGCTGTCGGTCACGGGGAAGGTTGCAACAACTTCGCCGCCGTTCTTTTTGGTCAGGGACATGTTGGCGACGCCCTGCCCGCCTCTGCCGGATGTACGGTATTCGTAAGCGGATGTGCGTTTACCAAAACCTTTGTTGGAAATAGTGAGAAGGATTTGCTCCTTGGCCAGCAATTCCTGGAAACGCTCAGGCGTGAGTTCCAGGTTGGTTTCCTCGTATTCGAAGTTTTCATCATCGCTGCCGATGATTTGCGATGCGGCTTTGAGGTAAGCATTGCGTTCATCAGGCGTAACATCGATATGTTTGAGTATCGACATAGAAATGACTTCGTCGCCTTTTTTCGCAAGCTTTACGCCGCGCACGCCCGTTGAGTTACGGCCCGCGAAAACGCGGATATCGGTAACAGGAAAACGTATGGCCTTACCCATTTTGGTCGCCAACATGACGTCTTCTTCCTCGGTACAGATCTTGACCGAAACGAGGCTTTCGCCGTCGCCGAGCTTCATGGCGATCAGGCCGTTGGAGCGGATATTGGCGAAGTCGGAGAGTTTGTTACGGCGCACCGTTCCGTGCGATGTGGCGAACATGATGTCGAGTTTATCGATGACGTCAGTGTCTTCGGGCATTCGCATATACACGCTGACGGTTTCATCTTTTTCGATCGGCAGGATGTTGACCAGCGCTTTTCCTTTGGATTGCGGGTTGCCGAGCGGGAGTTGATAGACTTTGAGTTTATGCACGATCCCGCGGGAGGTAAAGAACAAGATGGGGGTATGTGTGGATGCGACGAACAGGTCGGAGACGAAATCTTCGTCTTTTGTACTCATGCCTGCGCGGCCTTTACCGCCGCGACGTTGAGCGCGGTAAGTATCAAGCGGCACGCGTTTGACGTAGCCGCCATGGGTTATGGTCACGACCATATCTTCACGCTGGATCAGATCTTCCATATCCATTTCAAACTCAGCTTCGCAAAGCTCTGTGCGACGAGGCGTGTCGAATTTTTCTTTCACTTCTTTCAGTTCTTCAACCAGAACTTCCAGGAGTTTTTCACGATCGCCCAGAATGGCGAGATATTCGGCGATTTTATCGGTGATCTCTTTGAGCTCATCAGCGATTTTATCACGTTCAAGACCCGGGAGGCGGTGCAAGCGGAGATCGAGGATCGCTTTGGCCTGAATTTCAGACATCTGATATGTGCCATCGTCATTGATGGGGTATTCGGGATCGTCGATCAATTCAATCAACGGCACAATGTCTTTGGCGGGCCAAGCTTTGGCCATCAATCCGTCTTTGGCTTCTGTCGGATTGGGGGCATTGCGGATGAGTGCGATGACTTCATCGATATTGGCGACAGCGACTGCTAGACCGGCCAAGACATGCGCGCGGTCGCGGGCTTTGCCAAGTTCATAGATTGTGCGGCGGGTTATGACTTCCTCGCGGAATTTCACGAAGGCCTTGATCATGTCTTTGATCAGCATCATTTGCGGCTTGCCGTTATGCAGGGCCACCATGTTGCAAGCAAAGTTGGATTGCAGGGCGGTGTGTTTGAAGAGTTGGTTCAGCACAACATCGGAGATGGCGTTTTGTTTGAGTTCGATCACAATGCGGACGCCGTCGCGGTCAGATTCATCGCGGATTTCGTGAATGTCTTCAACGATTTTATCGCGGCCAACTTCGCCGAGGCGCTCTAGCAATTTGCCTTTGTTGACCTGATAGGGAACTTCGTGGACGATGATGGCTTCGCGCTTGCCGATTTCCTCAATCGAGGTTTTGGCACGCATCACAACGGAGCCATTGCCCGTGTGATAGGCCTTGTAAATGCCGTTTTTACCCATGATTTGCGCGCCCGTCGGGAAATCGGGGCCGGGAATGATTTCCGTGATTTCTTCGGTCGTAATGTCGGGGTTGGCGACCATCGCCATACACGCATCAACGACTTCGCCGAGGTTGTGCGGTGGGATGTTTGTCGCCATACCCACGGCGATCCCGCCAGCGCCATTCACCAAAAGGTTTGGAATACGTGAGGGCAGAACCGCAGGCTCACTTAAGGATTCATCGTAGTTGGGGCGGAAATCGACAGTTTCCTTGTCGATGTCTTGAAGAATGGTTTCAGCGGGCTTGGCCAGCCGGGCCTCGGTATAACGCATCGCTGCGGGCGCATCGCCGTCCATGGAGCCGAAGTTCCCCTGCCCGTCGATCAAGGGCAGGCGCAACGACCAAGGTTGCGCCATACGAACCATGGCATCGTAAATCGCGGAGTCACCGTGTGGGTGGTATTTACCCATGACATCCCCGACGATCCGAGCGGATTTTTTATAGGCTTTATCGGAGGTATAGCCGCCTTCGCGCATGGCGAAGAGAATGCGGCGGTGCACTGGTTTAAGGCCGTCGCGGACATCTGGCAACGCACGCGACACAATCACGCTCATGGCGTAATCGAGATAGCTTTGCTTCATCTCTTCTTCGAGGGAGATGGCCGGGAATTGTTCTTCTTTGATTTCAGTTGTGTCTGTCATTTCTCTTCATGTCTTCCCTGCGAAAGCAAGGATCTTTCTTTCTCATTGTAAGTTTCCCGCTTTCGCGGGAAAAGCATTCCTTATGTTAATTCCCACCTGTTTTGACGCGCATGGCCGCCTGATCCAGCATCTTGATGATTTCGGGGTAGACGATCGCGACATAGTTGTTGAACTTATCACTGGCCGAGCGGGCTTCGGGTTTGGAGTAGTATTCCACCATGGCTTCAAGCTCAGGCAGAGTGAAGGTGTCGACATAGGCTTTGACGGATATTTTTTCCAATGACTGATAGTTCAGCACGCTGCGCATTGCGGTCTTGAAGCCCTCGCGCGTTTGTTCAGGCTGGGTTTGCGCATAGCGGTTGATAGCGTCATCAACCTGGTCGCGTACGGGACGAAAGTCGTGCATTTTTTGCGCGAGCTCCATTTTGCGAGCATTATCAGCGTCGGTGCTGTCTTGCGCCAGAGCCGGTGTGCCCATCAGCATCACCATAGAGATTATCAGTGTTAGAAACACTTTCATGCTGGATTATCCTTTAAAACCTAGAATGGGATTTCGTCTTCCAACTCATCGACAGGAGCTGCTGCGGCCTGGCCGCCCTGATTGGCAGGTGCGCCGTGTGAGAAGCCGCCGTCTTGACTGTCGCTGAAACCACCGCCCTGGGAAGCTCCGCCAGAACGGGCATCCAGCATCGTCAATTCGCCGCGATACGGGCGAAGCACAACTTCGGTTGAGTATTTATCCTGGCCGTTTGCATCCTGCCATTTGCGGGTTTCAAGCTGGCCTTCGATATAGAGTTTGGAGCCTTTATGAACATAGTTCTCGATGACCTTAACAAGGCCTTCATTCAATACAGAAATGCGGTGCCATTCGGTCTTGTCTTTTTTCTCGCCTGTCGCTTTATCTTTCCAGCTTTCAGATGTCGCCAATGACAGGTTCGCCACGCGTCCCCCGTTTTGAAAAGTGCGGATTTCGGGCTCGTTTCCAACATTCCCAACCAAGATTACTTTATTCACGCTACCAGCCACGTCTTACTCCTTATTAACAGTATGATTATCAGGAATCAGAGTATAGACATGCGGGGGCGTATAACCAAGCTTTAATTGGCGTTTTGCAGGGCTTTTTAGGGGAAATATGGGGACAAAATTATCCATGTTTTGTTTATCGTTGAAATGCGCATGGGCGAATCCATATCATAGGGTATCAGCAACAACGAAAGGAGGTGATCCGATGAACGATCAAGAACACAGTTTGAAGGCCGGAATTTGGATGCTCCATGGACGGAGTGGCCAATTCTAGGCCGAAAACAAATTCTTAGATCATGTATCTAAACGAAACCCTGGTGCGAGAGCATCAGGGTTTTTTGTTGCCTTTTTGTTTCTTATCGCCATATTAGCCACATGCTTAAAGAAATTAGCGTGCGCGGGGCACGGGAACACAATCTCAAGAACATCGACGTGGACATTCCGCGCGATAAGCTCGTGGTGATTACGGGATTGTCGGGCTCGGGCAAATCATCGCTGGCATTTGATACGATTTATGCGGAAGGCCAGCGGCGATACGTCGAGAGCCTTTCGGCCTATGCGCGCCAGTTTCTGGAGCTTATGAGCAAGCCGGATGTGGATTCCATTGAGGGGCTGTCGCCCGCTATTTCGATTGAGCAAAAAACCACAAGTCGTAATCCGCGCTCCACGGTCGGAACGGTGACCGAAATTTACGATTATATGCGGCTTTTGTGGGCGCGGGTGGGAGTCCCCTACTCTCCGGCCACGGGCAAGCCGATTACATCGCAAACGGTCAGCGAGATTGTCGACCGTATTCTTGCGATGGGAGAAGGCACGAAGCTGTATATTCTTGCGCCGATCGTGCGCGGACGTAAGGGGGAATACCGCAAAGAGTTTAAAGAGCTGCAGGCTAAAGGGTTTCAGCGGGTGAAGGTTGACGGCACACTGTATGAAATTACCGAAGTGCCTGAGCTGGATAAAAAGCTCAAGCATGATATCGAGGTTGTGGTCGACCGGATCAAAGTGCGCAGCGATCTCGGCAACAGGCTGGCGGATTCCGTGGAGACAGCTTTGCGCCTCGCGGACGGGCTGGTGATTGCGGAGAATGCGGATTCGGGCGCGCAGGAATTGTTTTCCGAGAAATATGCCTGCCCGGTTTCGGGCTTTACGATCCCCGAGATTGAGCCGCGTTTGTTTTCGTTTAACTCGCCGCATGGCGCTTGTCCTGTTTGCGACGGGCTGGGCGTGAAGATGTATATGGACGAAGCGCTGGTTGTTCCGGATGGGTCCAAATCGCTTATTAAGGGCGCGATTGAGCCGTGGTCGAAAAGCTTTGCGCCGTTTTATATGCAAGCGCTAGAGGGCGTGGCGCGGCATTACGGGTTTAATGCCGGGCATGCTTGGGACAAGCTTTCGCGCGAGCATCAGGAGATTATTCTATACGGGTCTGGGGATGAGGTTATTCCCATTACCTATAACACCAAATCGGACAGCACGTGGAAAAGCAATAAGCCGTTTGAAGGGGTTATTCCTTCATTGGAGCGACGCTTGCTGGAGACCGAAAGCAATTCTGCACGCGAGGATCTGGCGAAATATCAGAACTCCGCGCCGTGTGAAGGCTGTAACGGATATCGCCTGAAACCTGAGGCTTTGGCTGTGAAGATTGATGCTAAGCATATTTCTGAGATCGGGATGCTGAGTATTGAGGATGCAGGAGAATGGTTTGACGGGGTTGCCAAAACGCTGACCAGCCAACAGCAGCAAATTGCCGAAAAGATTTTGAAAGAGATTAATGAGCGGCTGGTGTTCCTGCGCAATGTGGGTCTGGACTATCTCAATCTTTCGCGCTCGTCCGGGACGCTGTCAGGCGGGGAGAGCCAGCGCATTCGTCTTGCCTCGCAAATCGGATCGGGTTTGACGGGCGTTTTGTATGTTCTGGATGAGCCGTCGATTGGGCTTCATCAGCGCGATAATAACCGCCTTCTCGAAACACTGACGCGGTTGCGGGATATGGGCAATACGGTGATAGTCGTCGAGCATGATGAAGACGCGATCCGCGCGGCGGATCACCTCATTGATATGGGGCCCGGCGCGGGCGTGCATGGCGGACGGATTGTGGCGCAAGGCACGCCGCAGGAGGTCTTTAAAAGCGGGCGCTCAATGACGGCGGCGTATATGAACGGCACTAAGGAAATCTCTATCCCCGCGGCGCGGCGCAAAGGCAAAAAGGGACAAGCCATTGAGGTGATCGAAGCCAGTGGCAATAACTTACAAAACATCTCGGCGAAAATTCCTTTGGGGACGTTTACATGCGTGACCGGCGTTTCGGGGTCGGGGAAATCAACCTTTACGATTGATACGCTGTACCGCGCCGCAAGCAAGACATTGATGAAATCCAAAGAGCAGCCCTTGGCGCATAAAGCGATTAAGGGGCTTGCCTTTGTCGACAAGGTCATTGATATCGATCAATCGCCGATCGGGCGCACACCGCGCTCGAACCCTGCGACCTATACCGGGGCGTTTACGCCTATTCGCGAATGGTATGCCGGGCTGCCCGAGGCCAAGGCGCGCGGGTATGGGCCGGGGCGCTTTAGCTTTAACGTTAAAGGTGGACGCTGCGAGGCCTGTAGCGGCGACGGCGTGATCAAGATTGAGATGCATTTCCTGCCGGATGTGTATGTGGAGTGCGAAACCTGTAAGGGCAAACGCTATAACCGCGAGACGCTAGAGATTAAGTATAAGGATAAATCGATTGCCGATGTTCTGGATATGACCGTTGAAGAAGCCGCGGAGTTCTTTAAGGCTGTGCCGAGCATTCGCGACAAGATGGAGACGTTGAAGGATGTGGGGCTGACCTATATCAAGGTCGGGCAGCAGGCCACCACGTTGAGCGGTGGGGAAGCGCAGCGGGTGAAACTCTCGAAGGAGCTATCGAAGCGTTCAACGGGTAAAACGCTGTACATTCTGGATGAGCCGACAACAGGGCTGCATTTTGAGGATGTTCGTAAATTGCTGGAGGTTTTGCACAAGCTGGTGGATCAGGGAAACACCGTCGTGGTGATTGAGCATAATCTGGACGTTATCAAGACTGCGGATTACCTCATCGATATCGGCCCCGAAGGTGGACATAAAGGCGGGGAGATCATCGCAACCGGTACGCCGGAAGATATCTGCAAGGTCAAGAAAAGCTATACAGGCCAGTATCTTAAGCCGATGCTGGAGAAGGGCTTCGGGTAAGATTGCGGCGGAATAAGCTTGCAACAAATCTTATGTTATGTTAATTATATAACCTCAATATTATGGAGTTAATATATGACCGCTTTAGGAGCCGCGTGGGGTGTTACAAAATATGGTAGTCTGGCGACAGTTTTCGCAGGCGTTGTGGGCCTTGTTGTTGCGCCAGGCTTAACCGTGGGGGCTACCATAGCAGCCGGCGCTCAAGCAACCGCGGGTGCAGCAGCAACAGGAACATCATGGGTTTCAGCGAAAGTTGCTGCTCTGGCTTCTTCAGCGCCAGTAGCAACGGTATAATCATTACAAAGTAAGGGCAAGTTTGGTGCCTCCGGAGAGAATCGAACTCTCACTCCCAAAAGGGAACGGGATTTTGAATCCCGCGCGTCTACCAGTTCCGCCACAGAGGCTTTTGTGTTTTGCGCCAAACGATTGGCGGGACGCAGTCGCGCCCTTAGGAACAGTTCGCATATCAATAGTCGTTTCGTTATTTCATTTCAAGAATTATCTGATATGTTTTTCGGATGACCGACGCACATGCCTCCCCTCCTCGCCCGATTTCAGAAGTTCTGATTGACCTGAAATGCCAGATGCCTGAGCAAAAGGTTTGCACGTTTGATCTGCTTGAAGGGCTGCATGAGCGAGGGTTTGGGTTTTTGCTCTTTATCTTTGCGCTGCCTGCGGCGTTGCCCTTGCCGGGGCTGGGCGTGAATGTGATTATCGCCCTGCCCCTTTTATTTCTGACCACGCAGCAGGCCATGGGACGGCATCGGATTTGGATTCCTGAATGGATGAAATATAAATCGATCAATCGCAATAGCTTTGAGGGGTTTGTCGACGCGGCCGTGCCTTATGTTCAAAAGCTGGAAATCCTTGTGCGTCCACGCCTTGGGTTCATTACGCGGGGAGTTTTCTCACACATCATCGGCGTTTTGGGGATGGTGATGGCTTTGTCGATTTGTGTGCCCTTGCCGCTCACCAACACCGTGCCGGCCTTTGGGATTGCGCTGATGGCGATTGGCGTGATCATGCGCGACGGACTGGCGGTGATTGCCGGGGCGATTATCGGAACTTTATGGGTTGTTTTTATCTTTGGGATGATCGGCTTTTTTGGCCTCGAAGCCATTGATCTTATCAAAGATTTCATCAAAAGCTTTTTTTGAACCACCAAGATCACCTAGAAAAAAGAATAAAAAACCTTGGTGTGCTTGGCGTGCTTGGTGTTAAAATTTTTTCATGATTGATTGTATAAAAAAATTACTGACATGCCTGGTAACCATGTTTGGCGGGATTGCGGGGGTGAGTTTTTTTGCGCTGGCGGCGGCGCTGTATTCCGAAGCCGTTTTAGGGCTGGAGCCCTGTATTTTGTGTATTTACCAGCGTTGGCCGTTTGTGATTGGGATTATCTTCGGGATTGCAGGATTGGTTTTACGCGGCAAGCCGAAGGCTGTGAGTGCCCTGCTCTCTGTGTTGGGGCTGAATTTCCTCGTGAATAGCGGGATTGCGTTTTACCACACTGGTGTGGAGCAAAAATGGTGGGTCAGCCAAGTCGAAGGCTGCGCGGTGCCGAGCTTTGGCGAAACCCCGCAAAGCATGCTGAAAAACATCTTAAGCGCGCCCACAGGCAATTGCGCGGAAATCCCCTGGCAGGACCCGTTGCTGGGCCTGTCCATGGCGAATTACAACGTTATTCTGTGTTTCGGGATTGCCGTAGCCTGCGGCCTCAGCGTGTATTTGCTTAAGCGCCAAAAACCTGCACAGCCGTAACGACCGCAAGCGCGATGGTTCCGTGAAAGATAAAAAATCCTACGGATTGTTTCAAAGTTCTCTTTTTTCCAAAATCAAATAAGTCATCGAACATGGTCAGCCGCCTTTACGCATAAATATGTGAATGCAAGTAAATAGCGCGGAAAACCGCAGAATGTCAAGGATTTTAACGCAAATAAAAAAGCCGGGGCGCAAACGCCACCCCGGCTTCAATTGTTTTTGAGTAACTCTGTTTAGGTTATGTTATTTACCGAGTGTAGTCAGGTAAGCAACAACAACCATTCCAAGCATTACGTTTACTGTATACGCAAGGTATACACCAACCAATGCTATCACGACAGACATGATGTCATTTGTGAGCTTCTTGCCGGATAGAACCATGCTGGAAAGTACGAGTGTCCAGCCTGCACCGATCAGAGTGTGGATTTCACCACCCTCGAAGAAGCCACCGA
>CAYGNI010000025.1:0-19700 GCA_964351195.1 uncultured Micavibrio sp. | reverse complement strand
GCGCTTAAAGTGGGATCATAATGAAAACGCTTAAGGATATCTTCGGACAAAGCTTTGGTTAAAGGGCTGTCTTCCCCGGCTGTACGGAAAATCACGCGCGCCCCGGGACGCGCCGTGCGTACAACTTCGGTCCATAAAGCATTGAGTGCCTCCGCGTTCATCCAATCTTGCGCATCCAGGAACACATAACAATCAAGGCTTTCCTGCGGTTGGCTTTGTAGAAACCCCGTGATTGTCGTGTGGTGCACTTCAACGCGCGCGGCATTCTTTTTGAGGATCTCGTAATATTGTTCTTTCAAATAGCGCGGGACCGCTTTTTTGTAAGAACGATCATAACCATGGCTGAAGGCTTGCCAGGCGAAATAATTATCCGCAATCGGGAAATCGACAGCCAGCCTGCGCAGGCGTTCACGAAGCACATCGGCCATATCGATATTTTCACCCCCGCGCAGCTCGTCAAACTGCGCCGGCGGAATGCCGAGGCCGTAGAGGGCAGGGGGCATATTGCAAACAAAGCGTACAAATTTTTTGTCGAAAATAGGCCCTAATGTGCGGTCAAAAATCTCCGCCTGCTCTTTTTCGTTTTTCGCCGTGAGAATCTCACGTGGATCTTCCCCGTAAATTTTCGCGGCCAAATGCACGGCGGAAATAAACCGGCCCAGCAAACCAAATTGATAAATATTCTTGCGAAAATAATTAATCCGCCGCCCGCGAAACGGGCTCCACCCCTCCCAGTATTTTTTCGAAAATGCATCCAGATGCGGCGCGATATAACGATCATAATTCTCGATATTTTGCTTCTCATCCGCATGCCCGAAAAACTTAAAGAAACTTTCGTAATCAGGAAGATGCTGGAGCGCGGCGATCTTAAGACGGGTGAGCGCAACATGCGCAGGGTTCAAATCAATTGCCACAACCCGCTCGGGGCTTTCTGTCAGGTAATTCATCACATTGCAACCACCCGAAGCAATCGTCATCACGCGGCTGGAGGCATCCAGCTTTAATCCCTGCAGATCAACTTCGGGGTCTTCCCAAATCTGCGGATACACAAACCCACGAAACGATAGGGTAAATAATCTCTCCAAAAATCCGCGTTTTGAAATCGCGCGGCTTTGATGGACGGCTTTCTTAAGAAGGTCGGGGTCAGGCTTCTCCACTTCGCTTTCACTCTCGTATTTAACGGCTGCGCTCATGAAATCCCCCTTTGATCTATATCTAAAACCTATATATAAATGCGGCGGAGCACAATAAGCGAAAAGAAGTTAATGCCAGATTTAGCGCAAAAAATTGAAGGCCAGGACAATACGATTTACGGGGCGATAGAAGGGCATGATGCCCGCATTCTTGCTGAGCGCGCACGCGCCCTCATGTCCGAAGACAAGGTGCTCATCCATGTTGCACTGGACGATAGCCGCGTTGCCACCCTCAAAGACCTCCTGAATTTCTTCGCGCCTGATGTGCAAATTATTGAATTCCCTGCTTGGGACTGCCTGCCTTATGATCGCGTGTCGCCAAGCGCCGATATCGTCGCCAAAAGAGTCCCTGCGCTGACGCAGCTCATGGCATGGGATGCAGAAGCCAAACGCTACCCACGTATTCTCCTCACAACTGTGAATGCAATCACGCAGCGCGTGATGCCACGCAGTGCGCTTGAAAATGCGTCCTTTATTGCAACCAAAGGCGGACGGCTTGATATCGAAGCGATGCAGGACTTCTTAACGCAAAACGGATATACTCGCACGCAAACTGTGCGCGAGGCAGGGGAGTATGCAATGCGCGGCGGCATAGTCGATCTCTTCCCGCCGGGCTATGAAGAGCCTGTGCGGCTTGATCTCTTCGGCGATGAAATCGAATCCATTCGCGCCTTTGACCCTCTAAGTCAGCGCACACACAAAGATGTAAACACCTTCGCTCTCCAACCCGTCACCGAATTCTTTCTCGATGAAGAGTCTATCGATCGTTTCCGTGCAGGGTATCGTGAAGCTTTCGGGGTGAAACAAGACAATGATCCGCTTTATGAATCCGTCTCGCAAGGCCGCCGCTATAACGGCATGGAGCACTGGTTGCCGTTATTCTATGAGCGCATGGATACCTTGTTTGATTACGTGCCGAAGCATGAGGTGATAGTCGACCATCACGGACGCCGCGCCCATGACGAACGCTTCGAACAAATCCGGGATTTTTTTCAATCGCGAAAAACCCTGATGGCGTCGCAAACGCAAAAGAAATCCAAAGACGTGAGCTTAACGGGTTCGGTTTATAAACCTCTCCCCGTTGAACGGCTTTATATTGGTGAAGCGGAATGGGTGCGGATTCTCAATGAATCTGAATTTCTAACACCGTTTCAATCTCCCCATTTGGCATCCCCGCAAAAGCGGGGATCTCATGAAGGGCGGGAACAGATCCCCGATCAAGTTGGGGATGCTATTGGTGGGGTCGTAAAGGCGCGCGATTTTGCCGATATCCGCGCGCTTCCCGATGGCGATGTGATCGGGGAATTGCGAAAGCATCTTATGTCTCTGGATGATCGAAAAGTCCTGATCGCCTGTTATTCCGAAGGCTCTTTGCAGCGTTTGCGCACCATGATGGATGCGGGCGGCATTGGGAATATCAAAATTATTCAAGACACCGAGCAATTTAAAAAGCTGAAACCATCCGAAATCGGCCTAACAATACTGGGGCTTGAGCACGGTTTCACCGTAAATGACCTCGCCGTATTAACCGAAGCCGATATCCTTGGTGATCGTCTGACCCGTAAATCATCAAAACGGAAAAAGGCCGATAATTTCCTGCGTGAAGTGTCATCGCTTGATGAAGGCGACCTTGTCACCCATATCGACCATGGGGTTGGAAAATTCCTTGAGCTTGAAACCGTGACCATCGGTAAAATCCATCACGATTGCCTGAAAATCGAATATGCGGGCGGAGATAAGCTTTTCGTGCCGGTGGAAAACATTGAAGTGCTTTCGCGCTTTGGTGCGGACGAGGGCACGGTCCAGCTTGATAAGCTCGGCGGAGCAGGGTGGCAGGCACGCAAAGCCAAGGTTAAAAAAGACCTGATGGCGATGGCGGATGGTTTGCTGAAAATCGCCGCCGCGCGCTTGCTCAAGAAAACTGACCCCATCGAAATTTCATCCGAAAAATACAACGAATTCGCCGCGCGTTTCCCTTACTCTGAAACCGAAGATCAGGAACGCGCGATTGAAGCGGTCATCGAAAGTCTTGCGGGCTCGCACCCGATGGATCGTCTTGTGTGCGGCGATGTCGGGTTTGGAAAAACCGAAGTCGCATTGCGCGCCGCCTATGTCGCCGCAATGGATGGGTATCAGGTCGCAATCGTCGCGCCGACAACCTTGCTCGCCCGGCAGCATTATATGGGCTTTCAAAAACGCTTCGCCGGAACGGGGCTTCGTATCGAACAGCTCTCCCGCCTTGTGAGCGCAAAAGACGCGAGCGCAACCAAAGACGGCCTGAAGGATGGCAGTGTCAATATTGTCATCGGCACGCATGCGTTATTCGGCAAGGGGATTGAGTTTTCCAATCTTGGCTTGCTCATCGTCGATGAAGAACAACGTTTTGGCGTGAAGCAAAAAGAACGCATCAAGGAATTCAAAAACAACGTCCACATCCTGACCCTGACCGCGACGCCCATCCCGCGCACGCTGCAAATGTCGTTAACGGGGGTCAAGGAAATGTCGCTCATCACCACGCCGCCGGTTGACCGTTTGGCGGTACGGACATTCGTGATGCCAATGGATGCGCTTGTCATCCGCGAAGCATTGCTTCGAGAGCATTACCGCGGTGGCCAGAGCTTCTATGTTTGTCCGCGTATCAAGGACATGCAGGCGCTTGAGGATATGCTGAAAGAGCAAGTGCCGGAGGTTAAGGTTATTACTGCGCATGGGCAAATGGCGCCGCATGATCTTGAGGATCGCATGACCGCATTTTATGACGGGCAATATGATGTTTTGCTCGCGACCAATATCATCGAAAGCGGAATTGATATCCCGGCCGCAAATACGATGATTATTCACCGCGCCGATATGTTTGGCCTCGCGCAGCTTTATCAAATTCGTGGGCGGATTGGCCGGTCAAAAGTTCGTGCCTATGCCTATCTCACCTACCCACCCAATGAAATGTTAAACCCGCAGGCGCAAAAACGCCTTGAGGTCATGGAAACCCTCGATACACTCGGCAGCGGCTTTCAACTCGCCAGCCATGATATGGATATCCGTGGGGCGGGGAATTTACTCGGCGATCAGCAATCCGGCCATATCAAAGAGGTCGGCGTGGAGCTGTATCAACAAATGCTCGAGGAAGCCGTCGCCATGGCGCGTCAGGGTATTGATCTCGATGATATGCCGACTCAGGATAGCTGGTCCCCGACCATTAATATTGGAACTTCCGTGCTGATCCCTGAGATCTACGTCCCCGATCTTGGTGTACGCATGAGCCTGTATCGCCGTCTTTCTGATTTGATCGAACCTGATGACGTCGAATCATTCGCCGCCGAGCTGATCGACCGTTTCGGCGATTTACCCGAAGAAGTGCAAAACCTCCTCGATATCGTTGCGATTAAGCAGCTTTGTAAAAAGGCCGGGATTGCATCGGTCGAGGCAGGTCCGAAAGGGGCAGTTCTTGCGTTTCACAACAACACACCGCCGAATGTCGAGGGTCTCATGCATTGGATGACCGAAAAACGCGGCAGCGTAAAACTTCGCCCCGACCAAAAACTCGCAATCATACGTCACTGGGAACGCCCCGCAGAGCGCGTCAAAGGCGTACAAAACCTGATGAAGGAATTGGCCGCCCTTGCCTAATTTCTTTGCCATTTATCAAATATGTGGCAAAATAAAGGAATAGAGTAACTTTCCCAAAGACGATACTGGGACACCATAAAGGGAAACCCTGATGTCATTAGAATACGCCGAAAGCCGCATTAAAGAGGCTTTAAAACTCGCCAAAGGCAACGCCACCCGCGCCCGCCAGCAAATCATTGCCTGGACGTATGAAGATGCGAAATTGCTCCACGCGCTGACCAAACCACATTTAAGCGGCATCGTGGCGTATAACATCGACCGCGTTGCCTCGGGCCGCGCCGAAGCGCAAAAAGCGCAGCAGGTCCAAAAACCTCAAGCCCCCGCGAAGCAATCCAAAAAAGAACCGGCTTTCGGCATGGAACTCCTCAAAGCCGTCGCCAGCTCATCCGCCGATGTTTTCGGCCTCGAGCATAACGCGCCATTGGGCCGCCGCGGACAAACTTCACAAAATCATATCGATGCTATCCGCGCTATTGCCTCCAAAAAGAAGAAGACATAGACTTTAGGCTCTATGAACACATTTCTCCAAAAACATGGATGGACGATCGAAGAAAACCTGCGTCAGGATGTCTCGCCGCGCAAATATTTCCGCGTCAGCAAAGCCACGCAAAAAGCGATTCTCATGCAAACCGCGCCGGATACGCGTGATAAACCCGAAATGCAGCGCTTTGTTGATGTTGCGAACTGGCTGCGCAGGATCGATCTCATCGCGCCCGAAATCTACGAAGTTGATACCGCACAAGGCTTGATGCTGCTCGAGGACCTTGGCGATACGCCCCTCACCGGTGCGCCCGATCAAAAACAGTCTTACGGCGACGCCGCGCAAATCCTCAGCCACATCACGGCGCAGGGCTGCCCGTTGGATCTGCCGAAATACGAAGACAGTCTTATCCATGCGCGCCACCGCTGGGTGCTGGATTATTACGCCGCACAACAACGCGAATTCGGCGATATTGAACAAACGGCAAAAGAGTATCTCGGCATTTGGGATACGATTGAAAAATCGCTGCCGCCATGCCCAAAGGCTTTCGTCCATGCCGATTACCACGCCGCCAATCTGCAATTCCTACCAAAAGGACAAGGTATGCAAAGCCTCGGCATTCTGGACTTCCAGGACGCGCTGCACGGACCAACGCCCTACGATCTTTGTAACCTGCTAGAAGACGCGCGCGTCTCTGTGCCGCCGGCCATCAAAGCCGAAATCCTCAAACATTATGACGACGATTTCATGGCATGGTACCGTGTGCTGTCCCTGCAATTCCATTCGCGCGTTATCGGCTTGTTCATTATGATGGCAACCGATCGCGGCAAACCGGATTACCTGCGGCATATCCCGCGTCTTGAGGTCTATATCCGCGAAAACCTCGAAAACCCGCTTTTTGCACCGCTGAAATCATTTTTTGATGATCAGGGTATCAGCTTCACAGGGCTGGATCTTTCTCACCTGCAGGCTGCTTAGAGACGGGCCACGCCAGCCCAAGCCCCAAAAAGAACCACAAAAACCGCGAATACAAAATCTCATGCAGCATGGAAAACAGCCCAAATCCGATCAGAATAAAAATCACACCATAGGAAAAAATTTCATGCGGCTCCTTCAGTTTGCCCGCTTTTCGTCGCAACGCCACAAGCATCGCAACATACACGAGCACGAATGATAAAAGCCCAAATGGCCCCATCTCGGTCAAAATCCAAAGGAGCGTATTATCCACGGCAAAAAGCATCTCACGCCCTTGCTCGGCTTGATAATGTAGCGTCGCCCCAAGCCCGGAGCCCGTCAAAGGCCGCGCTTTGTATAATTCCCAGCTCTCCGAATATGTCTCAAAACGTCTATGGTCGCCCAAATAAAGCTCAGAATTATCCAAATCAGAAAGTCCAGAGCTAGCTTTATGATCAAAAATTGAATTATAAACATAGCTAAGAGTTTGATATTGATCAATTTTAATGCCCAACTTGTAAAGATTTGTAAAAGGAATAATAAGCAGTCCAGCAAGGATCAACAGCAAAATCCTGGACCCGAATACCTTTATATTCTTAAAGGCAATAAAGAGCATAAGCGGAATTAGCAGCCCCAAAGACGTTCGTGATAAATTAAAAGCCAAAACACTCGGCATTAAAAACCACATGAAGTAATAACATTTGGCTTCAACACCCTTAAAATCATCGGCATAAAGCATACGAACGCTTGCAAGAGCCATCACAGATATCAGCAGAAAGATAAAAGCATTCCTGTTCGCCATAAGCCCTGAAAGGTCATAGGCAAAAAGACTTCCAATGCCCTCAACTTTCTCAATTACATTATGGAAGAAGAGAATGCCAAAAAAGATTTCTATGACACAGATAAAACACAGAAATGCCAAAAGGGGCACCAAAAACCATTGCCTGATAGACTCAAAACCATTCGAAGAAAACCATGCCCCCGCTGCGTAGTATGCTATCAAAACCAGCCAGCCCAGGCCTTTGTTGTATAGCGCCCAGCCGCTCCATTCCCCTTGCGTGAAATACCCGTTGAGAAGAGCAAACCCAAACACACAACTCAAAAGCACGAACACCCAGTACCCAAAGGGCCTTTGCCAATACGGCCACACAGAGCGCTTCATAAGCAAGCTGATAAGAATAACGACCCCTACAACAGGCAACAGCAAATCGGCTAAACTTAAACGAATGCCGAGATAATTTTGCGTTTCAAAAAACGTCAGCTGAATTTGTATGGCAATCGCAAATGAGGCCAAAGAAAACGGTATAAACCACTTTTGTAAAAAACCTGATCCGTATGAAGGAGACATGGGTAGTTAGCCCCTATTTTTTATGAAACAGTGAGGCCCTGAAATCCGGGTTCATGATCACAGGAATGCCCGCTATCACGGCCGCGGCCATACTAATCAGGCCAATTTGAATAGAAGCCGCAAAGGCCGTCTCAAATGGAATATTAATCAGACCCAAGCCATAAATGAATGCGCCTTCGCGAATGCCCCATCCGCCATATCCAATTGGCATACTGGCGATCAGGGTGATGAACGGAATAACCGCGATAAAATTGAGCCATGAAAACTCCACCCCCATGGATGCAATAACAAAATAAGCAGCCATGAAATAAGAAAGCTGGCCAATCAGGCTGGAAGCCACAACCTTACCCAAAATATCCGGTGTGGTCAGCACAGCGCGCAAATACTGAAAACACATAGCCACTTTGCGGTGCGAGAATATAATCTTCTTGCGCGGCCCCTCAAACATGATGAAACAAAACAAGCCGACCGCCAAAACAAACCCAAAGATAAACAACACGCTTTTTTGAAAGATATCTCCTGAAACGACATGCCCCAAAAACGGCAGGAAAATGACAGAGAGAACAAAGAGCGCAAACAGCGTAAACATGCGGTCCAATCCCGTTGCAGCCAAAGAGCGAATAAACGAAACCCCACCCTTTACGCTCATCACAACCCGCACGATGATCCCGCCAATCGACGTGATGAAAAGATAATTCGCCAGCATACTGGCGAGGTTAACCTTCACCGCGTAACCAAACGAAATTTTGCTTTCGTGAATGTTAATAAGTTTTAGCCACCGATACGACAATGCCAAAATTTGTACGTACAAAAACCCAATCGCCAAAATCCAGGCACTCAAGTGAATTTCTCCCAAAGACGCCGTAAATTTGGTGAAATCAACACTCATCGCCAATATAGCGATAATAAGCATGGAAATCAGGACTTTAGGAAGCGTCCCACCTTGTTTAAAGAGTTTGTCCATGAAATTTGAGTGTCTAAAGGTCCAGTAATTTTGAGTTGTATGCAAATACTCAGATTCCTTTTTGTATAGTAAGACTTGTAATCATGGCAAGCCTTGCCTAAAAATAGGGAGAAATATCTCGTATAAAACTCTACCAAGCGTAAATAAAGGAAGATCCATGTCGATTATTGCCAACCGTTTAAGCCGTATTAAACCCTCTCCTACTATTGCCGTTACAAATAAGGCTAAGGAGCTCAAAGCTGCAGGGCGCGACGTGATCGGCCTGGGGGCAGGGGAGCCGGACTTCGATACGCCCGACTTTGTGAAAGACGCTGCCAAAGCCGCTATGGATGCGGGAGATACAAAATACACCGCCGTCGACGGAACGCCCGCACTCAAAGACGCGATTATCGCCAAATTCAAGCGTGATAATGATTTGAGCTACGAACGCGATCAAATCACAGTCGGCACAGGCGGAAAACAGGTTTTATACAATGCGTTAATGGCTTCTGTTAACACCGGTGATGAAGTGATTATCCCCGCGCCATTCTGGGTGTCTTACCCGGATATGACCCTGCTGGCCGAAGGCCACCCCGTGCCTGTCGAATGTACAGCGGAGAACAATTTCAAACTCCAGCCAGCCGACCTCGAGGCTGCGATCACGCCCAAAACCAAATGGCTGATTTTAAATTCGCCATCCAACCCCACCGGCGGCGCGTATTCATGGGATGAGATGAAAGCGCTCACCGATGTGCTGTTGAAACACCCGCAAGTTTATATCATGACCGATGATATGTATGAGCACCTTGTGTATGACGATTTCAAATTCTGCACCCCGGCGCAGGTTGAGCCAGAATTATATGAGCGCACATTGATGGTCAATGGCGTGTCAAAATCCTATGCCATGACCGGCTGGCGCATCGGCTATGCCGGCGGGCCCAAAGACCTTATCAAGGCCATTGCCAAAATCCAGAGCCAGAGCACATCTAACCCCAGCTCAATCTCCCAGGCCGCCGCCGTTGCCGCGCTGAATGGCGATCAATCTTTCTTGAAAGAGCGCAACAACGCCTTTGCCGCGCGCCGCGACATGGTGGTGGATATGCTCAACGAAGCCGAAGGCATAACCTGCATCAAACCCGAAGGCGCGTTTTATGTGTATCCGTCTTGTGCGGGTGTGATCGGCAAAACAACGCCCGACGGCAAAACAATAGAATCCGACGAAGACTTTGTGACATATTTGTTGGAATCCGAAGGCGTAGCATGTGTGCAGGGCGAGGCATTCGGCCTCTCGCCGTATTTCCGCATCTCCTACGCAACATCGGAAGAAGCTCTACGCGAGGCCTGTAGCCGTATCCAGCGCGCCTGCGCCGCCCTTAATGGTAAGGCTCAAGCCGCTTAAGCGGCAGCCGGTCTTAATTCGTTTGCTCCTGGATTTTCGACTATCCGGGCAAGTGCTGCGGTTGGGTCTTGAACAGCCGTTTTTAAGGCATGGTTTTCACCCAATTGATCTCCGAAGCGCTCGAACATTACACGATTAGCTCTAATAAACGCCTCCGCTACAACACGCCTTTGCTCCATAGCTTCAGGTCTTGAGTCAATCAGGTTGTTAGGAACATGAAGACCTTCAGGCGGATTGTCCATATCCATCTCAAGAACACGTACAGTCTCGGGCCCTAGCGCTGCACGTATAGCTTCTATCTGAGCAAACTTGGCATCAGCTGTTCCCCCTTCTTGCAAAAACGATAACTTACGAAAGGACAACAATCCGGACCTATCAGCTTTAGCTATTGTATCCTTATCACCATGACTATTTCTAATTCCTGTACCAAAATAGCAATAGACCGGTTTTACCTCGGATTTTAAACGTTTTGCCACATGGATGACTTCTGCCGCACGATTGGCTAAAGACGCAAGATCAGTGTGTACTGTTCCTGTGGCTTCAATCTCATGACTGCCGATAAAACCGGCGTGAGCCATGGAAGAAAGAATAGCTTGATGAACTGAAAGCTCTGCAGATTCAACCATCGAAGGCATAGGAAAATTGGCCTCTGATAGTAAGCCTTCAGGAATATGCGTAAAGTGGTGCGGCAATCTTGGTCCTGGAAATACTTTTTGGCTAGTAATCATAGACCCTTTGATAGCGTCGCCCATCCGCATATCACCAAATACAGAATGAAGACTTCTTTCTAAGGTCCTCTTATCAACGTAAGACGCTTGGCTTTTGAAGAGGACTTTTAAATATCCCCTCCATCCTTGATAAGGTAAAAGTTCCGAAGCTTTGGCATAGAACATATCAGAGAGTTCTTGAGTCGTAAAAAAAGCCCTCCCGGGCTTATTTGGATGTTTCGTATTTAAAGCGGCAACAAAAAGCGAAGAAATCGACTCTCCAATGAAAAAATCAAAAAGCTGATGCGGTTCTAATCCGGTATGTTTCGAAAGATAAAGTAAATATGAGAGTACATAAGAGCCGTCCATAGCCCCGCCAGCCCCGTGAAAAATAAATGACTTTGGTTGCTCTTGCCTAGTCATGATTGATTTCCCCACTAACTCAAAAATCTCCGTTACAAAAATGCTAACGCGATTAGGGAAACAATTTCAAAGTTGGGGCAGAGGTTTTAAAGCTTTGATGTGGATAACAAATAAGCTTATTTGAATATATCAAAAAAGCCTTTTTTCGTGGCTTTTTGATCACTCGATTTGCGATCACGGTTACGCACCAGAATGTCGCAAACCTGATCGAATTGTTTTTGATTCTCTTCTATGATGGCCTGCGCAAAATTCTCCAACCGTTTAATATTCGCCGGGCTCGCATCATCAATCGCAAGACTGGGTGCGTTTGGCTTGGAAACACTGCTGACCAGGGATTTGTTGAACACGTGAATATTATCACCAAGCTCTTGAAAGAAACTCTCAACCAAAGCGCTTTCGGGCGCATGGAACAAAATATTAATTAGCGGCAAATCATTCACCGGGTCGACAACCCCCAGCCCGCCATAGGAATTCCATTGATCCTTTTTAATGGAGCGCAACGTGTACCCTGTGCCGAGCAAAATCATAATGATCGGCCGCCCAGGCTCAACATGCTGACGAATAGCGCCATGATAGCTAATGCACGGATTGTCGAAGATTGAACCATCAATGCCGGTATAATGCCGCTTTTTACCCTGGCTCTCCGCTTCAAAATGATGACACGGGAAATAGGTTGGCGCAGCCGTGGACGCCAAAACTGCATCATGCATGCGCACGCGCGGCGTTGGCTTTTGGTTGCGCTCTTGGCGAATATTCTTAAACCACACGGCATGCCCGCCTTCATCCATGAAGTTATTGCGCGTATGAACGGGCGAGGCGCCGGTTTCTCCAGCCTCTTCAACAACCTCCAGCTGTTCACCGTCAATATTATAAACGGGAATGATCAGGCTTGAAATACTTTCATCCAGGCTCGTATCACCATAAAGCTGTTTCAAACACCATGAAAGATGCGAAGGATCATAATGCCCGTGGCGGAACAAAGAATTAAGCTGACTGATCCGCATCGTACGATTGTTGAAATCATGCACAAACCCGCGAAAATCACGAAACCTGTCGGGCGGAAAAATCTTTGCCCCTTCGCGCTCATAAAACCGCACCATATGGCGCGCGCGGTACTTTGGATAGCTCGGATCATCCGGATGCGGCACATTCAACGCCGCATTCAAAATAGCGCCCGTCGAAGGCCCGGCAAACACATCCACCATCTCCGCAATGCGCAGCCCCGTCGTTTCCTCAATGCGCGTCATCAAATGCGCAGGGATAAGCCCGCGCATACCGCCGCCATAATTAAACAAAACAACAATAGGATCTTGATCAGACATAGTAACAAAAAATAGAAGTGGCGAACGCCAAGGTGAAAGAACAATAGAACAATAATTATATCACAAAAAACACATAGTCGCTTGATTTTGCTTTTACAGTAGGCGCGAGCGACGATGAGTAGTGAAACCTATTTTAGGATGCGTACGAAGTAAAACAACGTTTTGTTCGTAAACTCCAAAACTACGCACTGTAAAAGGAAAAGGAAGCGACGAACATAAAAAAACCGGGCTCATACTGGGAAACCCAGCGGCCCGGCGAGTTGAACAGGGAGGTTTTGCATCTCAAGGAGACGCAGGGATCTTTCGCAAGACCCCATCGGCCAAGACCGACAATGGGGTTATACGCCCGCGCTCACCTTTACGTCCAAGGGTATTTTTATAAAACAGCTATGCAGATTACGCATAGCTGCGCATCGCATGGACATAGCTCAAAAAAAATGAAGGATGAAATAAGCTTAGAAGTTTGATTTCTTTACGCTTTCAAGCAAGAAATCCCGCAAATGCGCAATACGCTGGGAATGCCGTCTTTCCTCTGGATACACAAAAAACATATCAACAGACGGCCGCTCCAGCTCAGGGAAGAGCATTTCCAGATCAGGATTATCCTTGATCAGATAGTCCGGCAACACCGCGATTCCCGCCCCTGTTTTGACAGCCTTGTGAATGGCATACATTGAATTCATCATGATCAGATTGTAATCCGCCTCCGGGTCCACCCCGGCAATGTCAAACAACCAATTTGGATCAGGAATGGGTGCAAAGGTATCGCGTGGAAACGCAATCAGCGTATGCTTTTTCAACTCATCCGTAGTTTCCGGTGTGCCATGCTTATCCAGATAAGACGTCGATGCGCAGATGTGGAAGTGTATATTCGCCAAGTTGCGTTGTACCAGATCACCTTGCTTGGATTTACGCAGCCGCACAGCGGCATCTGCCTCGCGCATCCCCAGATTCAAAATCCGGTCTTCAAACAAAATTGAAAGCTGAATGTTGGGATTAAGCTCGCGAAACTCCCGCAGCTTGGGCGCAAGCCACGTTGAGCCGATAAAATCCGAAACCGTAATCGTCAAAGGCCCCTCGGGGCGCTCTTCGGTATCCGTGAGCCGCCCCTCAATCATCGAAAGCTTGCGGTGCATATCTGCCGCCGCAGTCTTCAAAATCTCGCCTTGCTCAGTAAGAATAAGCCCGCGCGCATGCCGACGGAATAGCTTCACGCCCATACTGTCTTCAAGTGTGCTGATCTGACGTGATACAGCAGACTGGCTGAGGTTAAGGCTCTCACCCGCGCTGGTGAAACTCCCGGCCTCCGCCACTGCATGAAATATACGTAATTTATCCCAATCCATAACGTTGCGATACTAGGGCAAAGAAAACCGGAATGCCAGAACTTTAATGCATAGCACCTATGCGCAAAATCATTCCGCCGCCTGCGCTTTATCTGTGCTAACCCCTTGCGCCGCCAAAAAGCGATCGGCTTCCAGCGCGGCCATACATCCCATGCCTGCAGCCGTGACGGCCTGACGATAGGTATGATCGGTTACATCGCCTGCGGCATAAACGCCTGGCACATTGGTTGCTGTCGAATCGGCAGCGGTGTGAATATATCCCGCCTCATCCATGGTGACATGATCTTTAAACACCTTGGTCGCCGGGTCATGCCCGATGGCAACAAACAGGCCATGCGCATCAAACGTGCTCTCATCGCCGGTTTTAACGTTCTTCAAACGTAATCCCGTCATCCCGGAATCATCACCCAGAACCTCTTCGACTGTGGTATCCCAGATAAAGTTCATCTTCTCATTTTCAAACAAACGATCTTGCAGGATTTTTTCCGCGCGCAGCGTGTCACGGCGGTGAATAAGCGTCACTTTCGAACAGAAATTCGTCAGGAACAAAGCCTCCTCAACGGCCGTATTTCCGCCGCCGACAATCGCGACCTCCTTGCCTTTAAAAAAGAAACCGTCACATGTCGCACAAGCCGAAACGCCTTTGCCTTGGAATTCATGCTCGCTATCAAGGCCCAGCCAGCGCGCCTGCGCCCCCGTTGAAATAATCATGGTATCGCCGGTATAAACCTTTCCCGAATCCGCAATCGCCTTAAACGGGCGCGAGGAGAGATCAACATCCTGAATGTAATCATGTTGAATATCCGTACCCACATGCTCGGCTTGTGCGCGCATTTGTTCCATCAACCACGGCCCTTGGATGACATCCGCAAAGCCGGGATAGTTCTCCACCTCGGTCGTAATCATAAGCTGCCCGCCGGGCTCGTTCCCTGTCACCAAAATTGGCTCAAGATTCGCGCGCGCCGCATAAATCGCCGCTGTATATCCGGCCGGGCCGGACCCGATAATCAAAACTTTTGTATGCTGTGTATCACTCATTATAATTTCAATCTTTCTCGTATTGCTTGCGCTACTTTTTGCGCATCGTTCAATGGGTCGTAATCATAGGCCTCAAGTGTTCCTTCGAAAATTCGAAGCACGCCCAAATCTTGCAAATGTCTATGTAGCGCATCAATACGCGGATGACCACCCTCTAATGGAATCATATAGACGGGTTTTCCCGTCGTGCAAGCATCCGAAAGCATAGACGCACTATCCGCAGTAACCAAAATAAAATCCGCAGCCCCCAGCATCGCAAAATAGGGGTTCGGCCCCGCGCCATCATAGAAATATGCATTGGGCAGGACACTGCGCAAAATCGCTTCGTTTTGCGCGCCCGTTCTGCGCGAAGACGTCACCATAAGCTGCGCATCAAGCGCACCAAGCTGCGCGGCTAAACGCTTTGTGACCCGCTCATCCATCCGGTACGCCTTGCTACTGCCGCCGATTAAAACAGCGACACGCGGCGCGCTCATGACATCAAGCTGCGGGAAATCTTTCAAACTTTCTTGAAGCTGTATGTTCGTAATCCGGTTCGGACTGGCATCAGTGACAACCACATTGTCTCCGCGAGTCGGATCGTGGGCGGGAACGGCCACCAAATCGAATTGCAACGGGTTCACACGCGGGTCTTGGATCTGAACCGTAAAGGTCTTTCCGCCGCTCATTTTTTTAATATAACGAGACGCCGCTATGCTTTTGCGCCCCGAAGCAATTAATAAATCCGGCCACGGGCCAGACAGGGCAGGGGAGAAGCTCCAGCTTTGCTCAAATCCGAAATAAGGCGATAACACCTTCCATGGCTGCTTCAAGGAGATACGTTTAACATCAAGAAGAACACCAAGTGCCTCGGCAACAGCAATACATTGGTTCTCTGTTCCGGCCATACCCTCGGTTAAAACCCAGCACGATAATTTTTTTTCATTCATGTCTTGCACTTTACCAATGGGCTGATTAAAAGAAACTCACTTTTGCGACCAAAAATCTCTTGCATCCCTCGATGCGCAATATTATACCAATCTATTAAAGTTTTTCGAAATAATTGTACAATATGTAAGGGCACCATGCGCCGGTCTAAACTCGATAAAATCGACAAAAAAATTCTCCGTGATCTTCAAAGTGATGGCCGCATCACCAACGTGGAGCTGGCGAAAAACGCCGGTATTTCTGCCCCCCCGTGTTTGCGCCGCGTGCGCGCTTTGGAAAACGCCGGATATATAAAAAGCTATCATGCGAAAATTGATCCGGCATTTCTGGGGTTCGGTGTTACAATCTTCGCATTGGTAAAACTCACGAGTCAGGCGGAAAAAGATCTTCAGAAATTTGAAGAACAAGCCAACGCATGGCCGATGGTGCGCGAGTGCCATATGTTGGCGGGCGATGTAGATTTCCTTTTGAAAATAGTCGCCAAAGATTGGGATAATTATCAGGACTTTCTGACCCACCAACTGACCGCAGCCGACAACGTAACGTCGGTTAAATCATCACTCGCGATTCGCTCCGGCAAAGATGAGCCGGGCGTTCCCATCGAAGCAGATTAAATAGAATTCACTGATAAGCCACTTTCAGGATTTCGTAATCACGCGCGCCTTTGGGTGTGTTCACGGAAACGGAATCACCCTCGCTTTTACCAATCAACGCACGCGCAATCGGCGCTGAAATCGAAATCAGGCCGTTATCCATGTCGGAATCATAATCGCCCACGATTTGATAAGTGTGTTCTTCGTCTGTGTTTTCATCAACAACTGTCACAGTCGCGCCGAACTTCACACTATCTCCTGACAGCGTGGCAGGATCAATTACTTGCGCTCGGCCAATCACGGCCTCAAGCTCCTGAATGCGGCCCTCGATAAAGCTCTGCTGCTCGCGCGCAGCGTGATATTCCGCGTTCTCGGACAAATCGCCGTGCTCGCGTGCTTCTGCAATCGCCTCAATCACCGCTGGGCGCTGCACAGTCTTTAAATCTTTCAATTCGGCTGATAATTTATCAAAGCCTTTTTTGGTAACAGGAATCTGTTCCATTTCTTTTTCCTCATAACTGTGGGGAATAAAATAAACCCGCCACTCAAAACGCGGCGGGACATGCAACAAAATTAGGTCAAATTTTGGTTTTCGTCAAGTATACGCCAAAAAACAGGGCGTCCAACTATTCGGACGCCCTGCAACTACGGGGGATTAAGTATATGTTATTCTTGCGTAATGACGGTCTCAGAAACAACTAGCTGATCCAAAATAACATTGTTGAACTCAGACTCATTTAACAAGCCATTCCCATCTCTATCCACATCTGTGAACTGGGTGGGCGACGTAGCTGGAATAGTTTTCTTATATTCAATAGACGTGATTCTACCATCACGGTTCAAATCAAACGCTGCAAACGTCGGGTCAACTGCGTCTTCTCCATCAGCAGTCGTGGAATATATGACCGCAGATTCAAGCTCAGAAGCCGTCCCGCCTTCAACATCCGCACTCACGGGTGTTGTTTGGGTAGTGGTCGTAATCCTCGTTGTTTTATAAACTTGAGGGTTATAATCATTATTGGCTTTTTCCATGTCTGCATGTGCAGGAACGTTAAAACCAACCACAGCTACCAGAGCGGCACCTATCAGTAAATGTTTTGTGTATTTCATAACGATAACCTCCTTTTTTAGGTCGTCTGCATATACAAACGCCCGAAATCCAAAAAGGTTCATTTTTTTATGGATATGATTTTAAGCCGCGTTCCGCTTTCCCGCGCCATTGCTTTTTGGTGGGAAATAATCCTGCAGCGCGGCAACTTCGATATCCTTCGCCTTGATCGCGCGAATGGCTTCCACCGCCGCACGCGCCGCGGTCAAAAGCGTGTAATACGGAATTTTGTTCATCAAAGCCATACGGCGAATATTGTTCGAATCCGCCACCGCCGCGGAACTCTTCGTCGTCGTATTGATCATCAACGCAATCTCGCCGTTGATAATCGCGTCCACGATATGCGGCTGTCCTTCCAGAACTTTATTCACGCGCGTCACATTCACGCCGTTTTCCTGAAGATGGCGGCAAGTGCCGCCAGTGGCAACCAGCTCAAATCCCATGCTTGCAAGGTCTTTGGCCAACGGCAATAACGCGGGCTTATCATCATCCTTAACCGATAAAAACACGCGGCCCGATTTTGGTAACAACGTCTTTGCCGCCAGCTGCGATTTCGCAATCGCATGCGCGAGGTTGCGGTCAATGCCCATAACCTCACCGGTGGATTTCATTTCAGGGCCAAGCAGCGGCTCCACACCGGGGAAACGATCAAACGGGAACACAGGCGCTTTCACTGCATAAAGATCACTCGGCATGCCGACCAACTGTTCTTTAAACGCCGAAAGCTTTTCGCCTGCCATCAATCGCGCGGCAATCTTAGCCACTGGCACGCCCGTCGCCTTGGCCACAAATGGCACAGTTCGTGATGCACGTGGGTTTACCTCAATAAGGTAGACAACATCCGCGCCCGTTTCTTCATCCTTACGTACAGCAAACTGCACATTCATTAGGCCAACAACGCCGAGCGCCTTAGCCAACTCAATCGTCTGGCGTTTCAACTCTTCAACAGTCTCTGCCGCAAGCGAATGCGGTGGCAACACGCAGGCAGAATCGCCCGAATGAATACCGGCTTCCTCGATATGCTCCATGATCCCGGCAACATAAACATCTTCGCCATCACACAGCGCATCAACATCCAATTCGGTTGCGCTCTTCAAATAGCGATCCAGCAAAACAGGAGAGTCTCCAGATACTTTTACCGCAATATTGATGTACTGCCTCAGCTCTTCCATGGAATGAACAATCTCCATCCCTTGTCCACCCAGAACATAAGACGGGCGCACAACAATCGGGAAGCCAATGTCTTCGGCTTTTTCAAACGCTTCCTCGGCGGAGGATGCCAAACCGTTGGGCGGCTGCTTCAATTTCAAATCATTGACCAGCTTCTGGAAGCGCTCGCGGTCCTCAGCAAGATCGATCGCATCCGGATCAGTCCCCAAAATCGGAATGCCCGCGCGCTGCAAAGCATCAGCCAGCTTAAGCGGAGTCTGCCCGCCAAGCTGCACAATTACGCCCTTCACGGTGCCTGACGCTTGCTCAGCGCGAATAAGCTCAACCACGTCCTCCTCGGTCAGCGGCTCGAAATACAAACGATCCGAAGTGTCGTAATCCGTAGACACCGTCTCTGGGTTACAATTAACCATGATCGTCTCATACCCCGCATCACGCAGCGCATAGGCCGCATGCACACAGCAATAATCAAATTCAATCCCTTGGCCAATCCGGTTCGGCCCGCCGCCCAGAATAATGATTTTTTCTTTATCACACGGGTCAATCTCACTCTCGGCCTGATAAAGTCCATTGCCCTCGTAACATCCGTACATATACGGCGTACCCGAAGGAATTTCCCCCGCACAGGTATCAACGCGCTTGTAAACGGGATGCACGTTATGCGCATGGCGCGCCTTACGCACATCGTCTTCGGATACACCGCGAAGCTTGGCAAGCTGCGCATCGCTAAAGCCCAGTTTTTTAATCCGCATCCAGCCTTCCGCCGTATTCGGCAGCCCGCTATCCAAAATCTCTTTTTCTGCGCGGACAATGTTTTCAATCCGGTCCAGATACCACATATCAACTTTAGAAAGCTGATAGATCTTTTCTTTCTCAATCCCGTGGCGCAGCGCATCGGCAATGTGCAAAAGCCGCTGGGGCGAAGTCTTCCCGACATTCGATAAAATTTTGTCACGCAAGGAGTCTTCATCATCGCTTACGATCGGCGACAAAGGCTCCAGCCCGTTTAGACCTTTTTCCAGCGAACGCATCGCCTTTTGGAAGCTCTCTTCAAAATTACGGCCAATCGCCATCGCTTCGCCGACCGACTTCATCGCCGTGGTTAGCGTGCTGTCCGCACC
>CAYGNI010000024.1:11184-19754 GCA_964351195.1 uncultured Micavibrio sp. | reverse complement strand
CCTCCCAGAGTCGCCCCCCACTCCGACGCGCGTGCCCGCGATTATATCGGCCGGCCATCGCCCTTATACTTCGCGCAGCGTCTCACCGAAGAACTCGGCGGCGCAAAAGTTTACCTCAAGCGTGACGAGCTCAACCACACCGGTGCACACAAGATCAACCACTGCATCGGACAGGTTCTTTTGGCCAAACGCATGGGCAAAACCCGCATCATCGCCGAAACAGGCGCGGGCCAGCACGGCGTCGCAACGGCGACCGTCTGCGCGCTCTTCGATCTGCCCTGCACGGTCTTCATGGGCAAAACCGATATCGAGCGTCAAGCCCCCAACGTGTTCCGCATGAAACTCCTCGGCGCCGAAATCAAACCCGTCGAAAGCGGCACCGGCACGCTCAAAGACGCCATGAACGAAGCTCTGCGCGACTGGGTCACCAACGTCCACGATACCTATTACCTCATCGGCACGGTCGCAGGGCCGCACCCCTTCCCCGCCATGGTCCGCGATTTCCAATCCGTCATTGGCAAGGAGCTGCGCGAGCAAATGATGGAGCGCGAAGGCCGCCTGCCCGATACGCTCGTCGCCTGCATCGGCGGCGGATCAAACGCACTCGGCCTGTTTCACCCGTTTCTTGATGACCCGGATGTGAACCTTATCGGGGTCGAAGCCGGGGGTCACGGGGTGCAAACCGATAAACACGCCGCGTCCTTAAGCGGCGGTAAACCAGGCATCTTGCATGGTATGCAAAGCTATTTCCTGCAAAACGAAGACGGTCAAATCACAGAGGCGCATTCCATCTCCGCCGGGCTCGATTACCCCGGCATTGGCCCCGAACACGCATGGTTATTCGACGAAAACCGTGTGAATTATGTTTCCGTGACCGATGACGAAGCGCTCAAAGCCTTCCAGATGCTCGCCAAATTCGAAGGGATCTTGCCCGCGCTCGAACCCGCGCACGCCCTCGCCCATGTCATCAAACACGCACCCACCCTGCCAAAAGACCACATCCTCGTGATGAATCTCTGCGGCCGTGGTGATAAAGACATATTCACCATCGCCGAGAAACTCGGCGTAGAAATTGCGTAATTTTCCAATTAAATAATTCGTAAATTGTAAAAAATAGTGTTCTTAGCGTTTAGCCAAGACGATGATGGACGAGCTCAATAAACGTTTGCGCCGCAGGAGCAATCAAATCATCATTAAATCCATAACCGGGGTTATGCAGCGGCTTCTGTGTTTCCGGTTTACTTGGATCTCCCTGCCCCATCCATATATATGCACCGGGAACTTCTTTCAGCACAAAACCAAAATCTTCGGCCGTTAATTCCGGTGGTATATCCCATTGAACGTTTTCCTCGCCGTGAACGTTTTCTGCCACCGCCCTTATAATTTCAGCTTGCTCAGGATTATTAATGGTCGCGGGGCTTCCATCCATAAAAGTTACTTCTGAATTAAACTTTTCCGCCAGAGCCTTAATTCTCCCTTTAATACCCTCCAAAACCTCAGGAGAAAATGTTCTAATCGATCCTTGCAATAAAGCCGTCGACGGAATCGCCCCCCTACCTTGCGAGGAACCTGCGCTCATATGGGTTAGCTCTGTTGAATGCCAAGTACTGTAAGCACCCTCACGTGTGGATTGTGGTAACTGTGCAATCATTTTCGCCGCAAGACCAATTGGATTTTCTGCCTCATCGAATTTCGCGACATGCGCGCCCACACCCTGAACTTTTATATTAAAATAAGTTGAAGAAGCCATAACCGGGCCCGGATGCACGGCAACTTGGCCGAAAGGAAGCCCCGGCCAATTATGGAGGGCAAAAACAGCATTCATTGGGTGCTCTTTAAGCAACCCTTCATGTAACATTGCCAAAGCACCTTTTGCCGCTTCTTCGGCGGGCTGGAAAATTATTTTCAACGTCCCGCTAAAATCTCTATTCGCGGCAACAGCAAAATGTTTTGCAACAGCCAAACCAATTGCCGTATGCCCATCATGCCCGCAAGCATGCATAACGCCATCAATCTTTGAACGCCAATCTAAATTTGTTTCTTCTTTGATAGGAAGCGCATCAGTATCAAAACGAAGGCCAATTGTTTTCCCCGAACCATTGTTACCCTCAATCGTCAGAACATATCCGTAACCACCAGCACCCATCAGCTCCGGCTTCCACCCGGGGTTTTTGCCCCACCCGGCGCTTATTTGAGAATCTTTATACCCAAATTCTTTTAATTTTTCTCCGATCAATCGCCCGGCAAATGCCTCGTCATAAGCAATACCAGGGTTCGCATGTAGCAATTTACGCCATCCTATCGCTTCCCTGGCAATTTCCTGTAAGTTTGGATTAATCTTCATTATTCTTTTCCTTTGCGTGGCCCAAATCTAGAGAAAGATTAGCATTATGTCAATATAAATTATTTATATACGAACCGAACATATAATAAAACCCTTGGTGACCTTAGTGTCGTAATGGTAATAACCCTTTATGAACAATTATGAAGTGAAAGCAGGACTTGCCGAAGTCGAATCCTTTGATGTGATCGGCATCTCAACCATCACCGACAACGTGAATGGCGCAGACGACATCAACGCCCTATGGGAACGCTTCTTCAAGGAAAGCGTCGGGCAATACGTTCCCAACAAAATCGATGACACGATCTATGCGGTCTATAGCGATTATCAAGGCGACCACGAAGCCCCCTACCGCCGGACCATGCGCTACCGCGTCTCCGAACCACCTGCTACCAATGACAACGCTAAACTGCAACCTCTTGCCGCCGCCACCGCATCGGACAGCACAACGCCGCCTGCCCCCACTACACCGCCGGATGCTGCAATCCCAATGCAGCCCCCTTCCCTCCTCCCTTCGGAATTGCATTATGTAAAATGTATAGGTGGAGAATACGCCGTGATGAGCGCCGCTGGTGAACAACCCAAAGCCCTCATCGAAACCTGGACGGCGATCTGGTCGTCCGACCTCGGCCGCGCCTTCAAAACCGATTTCGAAATCTACGGCCCCCGCTTTTTCGAAGACGGTGTGAACGAAGTCCTTGTCCATATCGGGATGAAAAAGTGAACATTGATGAGATTACAAAACGCTGGAAACTAGGCAATGTTGAAAACATTGCCAAAACCCCAACCAGCCATGTTTTTAAAGTTAAAAAGAACGCACAAACACTAATCCTGAAAGTCTACACGGACCTTGGACGTAATTGCGAAAGTGACGCACCTTACTTTTTCGAAGCCTGCAAAGGGTATAACGTTGTCGACATCGTGACCTACGATGATGACGCAATGCTGATAGAATACGTGAGCGGCCTTACATTAAAGCACTGGATGGCGGATAGCACCGACGATCAAGCGACAAAAATAATCGGACAAACGCTCAAATCCCTTCACGCCGCACCGCAAAAATACAGCCACAATTTTGAAACCCTTAACAGGCGCTTCAAAGCCCTTTTTGATCATGCTGAAAAGGATAGCCCGGCCATTGTGAAACGTGCCGCAAAATTCGCACGCATCATGCTAAAAAATCAAAACAACATACGCCTTCTGCACGGTGATATGCATCATGAAAATTTGCTACAAAAAAATGATGAATGGATTGCAATTGACCCACAACCCCTTATTGGCGACCGGGCTTATGATTGCGCAAACACTCTGCATAACCCACCTCAGATGCCAGAACTAACCGAAAATGAAAATCGTTTATTAAAGCAAGCCGAAATTTTGAGCCAAGAAACAGGAATACAAGCTCAAAAAATTATCGATTTTGCATTCATCCATGGCTGCCTGTCTGCCTGCTGGTCTGAAGATGACAAAACAGATACCTTTTCACGATCACTGGCCATTAAGACATCTGAGATTTTAGAAGCGCATATATCAAAAAATCTGCGTGCATCCGCGCCCATCTGCGGTTAAAACATCCCCATGACCCGTATTGAAAAAACATTATCCGCCCTTGACCGTCCCGCGCTTGTAACATTCATCACCGCAGGCGACCCGGACCACGCCAAAAGCCTGAGCATCCTCAAGGCCCTGCCCGAAGCAGGCGCGGATATCATAGAGCTTGGCATGCCCTTCACCGACCCCATGGCGGATGGCCCCACAATCGATCTCGCCAGCCAGCGCGCCCTTAAAAACGGCGCAAACATGCATAAAACCCTCGATATGGTGCGTGACTTCCGCAAAGACGACACGGAAACGCCTATTATCCTGATGGGCTATGCCAACCCGCTATACGCCTATGGGCTTGAGCTTTTCGCCAAAGATGCCAGCGATGCAGGCGTCGACGGCCTGATTATCGTTGATTTACCACCCGAAGAATCAAAAGACCTCGAAAATGCAGCCTCTAAGGCAGGTTTAGACCTCATCCGCCTTATTACACCAACCACCGATGAAAAACGCCTTCAAAAGCTCCTCAACGGCGCAGGCGGCTTCCTCTATTACGTGTCCATCACCGGCGTCACAGGCGCAAAAAAGGCAGATTTTTCCGCCATTTCCCCGCATATTGCCGATATTAAAAAACAATCCGGCATGCCCGTCGCCATTGGTTTTGGCATCAAAACCCCCGAGGACGCCGCAAAATTCGGGGAAATCGGCGATGCCGTCGTCGTCGGCTCCGCCATTGTGCAAACCATCGCCGACAACCAAACCGCAGCCGACTTGCCAAAAAAAGTCGCCGCGCAGGTCAGAGAACTTGCGAACGCCCTTAAAACTCTGTAAAAGAGCTGCTTATGAACTGGTTAAACGACATAATAAGACCCCGCATCCGCTCCATTGTGGGCGATCAGAAGGACATTCCCGATAATCTCTGGGACAAATGCCCGTCTTGCGAAGGCATGCTTTTCCACCGCGATCTCGAGGAAAACCACAAGGTTTGTTATCACTGCGGCCATCACTTGCGCATCACAGTAAAAGAGCGCCTGGCCTTAATGTTTGACAAAGGCGAGTACGAAAAAATCAATCTGCCCGACGTCAAAATGGACCCTCTAAGCTTCCGCTACAGAAAAACGGACAAAAAAGGCAAATCCAAGGAAACAAAATACGTCGACGCCCTCAAAGAAAACCAGACCAAAACCGGTCACACTGACGCGCTGACTATCGCCAAAGGCACAATCGGCGGCAACAAAGCGGTGATCGCAGCCTTTAATTTCAGCTTCATGGGCGGTTCCATGGGCTCACGGGTCGGCGAAGGCATCCTTAAAGCGGCGCAGGAAGCCGTAAAAACCAATTCAGCCTTTATCGTCATCCCGTCCTCTGGCGGTGCGCGCATGCATGAGGGCATGCTCTCCCTTATCCAAATGCCACGCACTATCATCGCGGTGGAAATGGTTAAGGAAGCAAAGCTTCCCTATATCGTCTTGCTCACCGACCCGACAACGGGCGGCGTCAGTGCCTCATTCGCCATGGTTGGCGATATTCATTTGGCCGAACCCGGCGCAACCATCGGCTTTGCGGGCCGCCGCGTGATCGAGGAAACCGTGCGCGAAACCTTGCCCGATGACTTCCAAACCGCAGAATATTTGCGCGAACACGGTGTTGTCGACGAAGTTGTTCCCCGCGCCGAATTGCACGAAACCCTTGGCCGCATCTTAAGCCTGCTGATGCAAAAAAACACAACCAGCAGCAAAAAAACCGGCAACCCAAAGGCCAACGGCGCCGCCAAGGCTTAAATGTACGCCAGCGATATCAAACATCCCTCTCGGACACTCGAAGATAAGCTAAACGCGCTCTATACGCTCAGCGGCAAGAAAAACCTCGCCCTCGATCTTTTCCGCGAACCCTATATCCAGCTCCTGAAAAGCTTCTGCAACCCGCACAAACATTTACCGCCCGTTATCCATGTCGCAGGCACCAACGGCAAAGGCTCCACAATCGCCTTCCTGCGCAGCATATATGAAGCCGCCGGGTACAAAGTCCATGTCTACACCTCCCCGCATCTGGTGCGCTTTAACGAACGCATCGTTTTAGCCGGACAGCAAATCGATGACGAAACCCTCGAAGCCCTGATCGACGAAACGCTGGCCCTTAACGAAGGCCGCGACGCAACCTTCTTCGAAGCCACAACCGCTATGGCCTTTGCCGCCTTCACGCGCGTGCCCGCGGATATCTGCCTGCTCGAAGTCGGCCTCGGCGGTCGCCTTGATTGCACCAACATCATCGAGTCCCCCGCCGCCAGCGTCATCACATCGATCGGCATGGACCACACGGATTACCTCGGCGATACGATCGAAAAAATCGCCTCCGAAAAAGCCGGCATTATCAAACAAAACTGCCCGTGCATCATCGGCAAACAAAAATATGAAACCACGCACGCAGTCTTCGAAAACATCTCTACACAAAAAAACGCGCCCCTCACTGATGCCACGCAAACAAACACAGCCCTTTGCGAAAACCTGTCCCTGCCGGGCGCACATCAAATCGAAAACGCGCAGACCGCCCTGACCGTGATTGAAACGCTGCAAAACCGTTTCCCTGTTTCCGGGGCGCAAATCAAACAGGGCCTGCAAACAGCTACATGGCCCGCGCGCCTTCAACGCCTGAAATCCGAATCCTTTGGCCTGCCGGAGAACATTTCCCTGTGGCTCGATGGCGGACATAACGAAGACGCCGCACAAATCCTAAGCGCCCATGTGCAATCTTTAGACGCACCCGTCCACCTCGTCTGCGGGATGCTCAACCACAAGGACCCCGGCGGCTTCCTGCGCCATATCCTGCCGCATGTACAATCCGCCACCGCTACGCAAATTGTCGGCGAACCCAAAACAATCAGCCCCCCAACGCTCTACAAAATTTTACAAGAAACAAGCGACTCCACCGCCCTCTACGAAGCGCCCGACTACAAAGCCGCCCTTCAAAATCTGGGCAAAACAATCAAAGCCCCTGCCCATATTTTGATCGCCGGCTCCCTCTATTTAGCGGGGCATGTTTTAAAAGACATCGAACAACGCTAGGATAATACCATGAAAGAAAAAATCATCCTCGTCGACGATGACCGCAACATCCTCACCTCCGTCTCCATGGCCTTAGAGGCCGAAGGCTATAGCGTCAAAACATTTAATGATGGCGAAGCGGGCCTAAAAGGCATCGAATCCGAAACCCCCGATCTTGTCATTCTGGACATCAAAATGCCGCGTATGGACGGCCTTCAGGTGCTTCAGGCCCTGCGCGAGAAAACCGATGCGCTGCCCGTAATTTTCCTCACCTCCAAAGACGACGAGCAAGACGAACTTGTCGGCCTGCGCCTCGGCGCCGATGATTACATCACAAAGCCGTTTTCACAAAGATTACTGATCGAACGCATTCGCGCGCTCCTGCGGCGCAAAGCCTTGCAAGCCCAAAAAACGGATGAGCAAAAAGCAAACCCCATCATAACCATCGGCCATCTCGCCCTCGATGACTCGCGCTATCTGTGCACCTGGAAAAAAACGCCGCTGAACCTGACGCTCACCGAATATCTCTTGGTCAAAGAATTAATCAATCCCGCAGGTCACGTCAAAACCAGAGATCAGTTGATCAAGGCCGCATATGGTGAGACACTAGGCATAGACGATAGAACCATAGATTCGCATATCAAACGTGTCCGAAAAAAATTCAAAAAAATCGACGAAAGCTTCGAAAACATCGAAACCCTCTACGGCGCCGGATACAAATACACAGCCTAACGGCGAAAACCGGTGGCTGCGTTTTGCGCCGCTAAGACCAGACATCCCCGAACTAGACCATTTGTTTGACTTTTATTGGGGCGGACCCGAACGCCGCATCACCGGTCTCACGCTGCGGATTATCTCCGTCAACGCCATTGCTTTACTGATGTTGATGCTGGGTATTTTATATCTCGGAAAATATCAAAACAATCTCATCACCGCCAAGCTCGAAAATTTCGAAAGCACCGTCGAGATGATCGCCGATACGCTCTCCTCCACCGCTCTGGACCAAAACAAGATTGCATCAAACGAAACAACACGAGCACTCATCAAAAGATTGGCAGAGCGCAGCAGTATCACAATTCAGGTTTTCACCCCCGAAGGCAACCGCATCATCAATTCCAAAGACCTCGGTATACAAAAACGCCCACCTAAACCCGAAGCCGAAGAGATGACCTCCATCCGCATTCTAAAATCAACGGCAGCTTTCATCATCGACCTCGTCCCCGAAACCCGCACATTACCACTCTACCCGCAATCCAACCGGGGCGTGCCCGATATCGGCAATGCCCTCACCGGTCAAACAAGTCTCTCCGCCTGGCAAAATAAAGACGACATCATTCTCCTCTCCGCCGCCGCACCGCTTCATTACGACGGCGAAATCCTCGGCGGCGTTCTGGTGACACGCACTGCCGAAGACATCACCGAAGACCTCGCCAAAGTCTGGATTGATGTGCTGCGCATTTTCCTCATCACGCTCATCATCACAACCGCGCTCTCAATCTACCTCTCCGGCGTGATCGCCAGCCCGCTGCGTAAACTCGCCCGCGCAGCGGAAAAAATCCGTACCGGCCGTTTTCAAAGCTCGGATATTCCTGATTTCAGCGACCGTCACGACGAAATAGGAGAATTGTCCTTCGCCTTCAAAACCA
>CAYGNI010000024.1:1729-11174 GCA_964351195.1 uncultured Micavibrio sp. | reverse complement strand
ACCGCATGGATTCCATTGAAAGCTTCGCCGCAGACGTTGCCCATGAACTTAAAAACCCACTCACATCCTTGCGCAGCGCCGTTGAAACCTTCCAGCGAATCGAAAAAAAATCCGACCGTGACAAGCTCATGAAAATCATCCAGCACGACATCGAACGCATGGACCGCCTCATCACCGATATCTCGACCGCCTCAAAACTCGACGCCGCACTCTCGCGCGAAGCCTTCACGCGCCTGGACCTGCAAAAGATTATCGAGGACGTTATTGAACTGTATCAAAACCCGTTATCCAGAGAATCCGCCAGCCATGCGGGCATAAAGACGCAAAACAATGCAAACATAACTTTCCACCATGACCAATACCAAAGTTTCTATGTCATGGGCGTTGAAACACGCCTCACCCAGCTCTTCCAAAACCTGATCGACAATGCTTTATCGTTCTCAAATGACAACGCCGCCATAACCATCTCCCTCGTCCACGAAGGCGCAAAAATAACCGTGAACATACAAGACCAGGGCCCCGGCATCCCCGAAGACAAACGCGAAGACATCTTTGATCGCTTTTATTCCGAACGCCCCGAACGCGAAGATTACGGCCAGCACTCCGGCCTCGGCCTGTCGATTTGCAAACAAATCGCCGACGCGCACGACGCCAAAATTTTTGTTCAAAATATCAAAAACGAATCGGGCAAAGTGCAAGGGGCGTCCTTCAGCGTTGTTTTCAAAACCGCTTAAACAAATTCTTTGCTTCCCCCGCGAAAGCGGGAGTCGTAAAATAAGCATCAGAAAAGATTCCTGCTTCCGCTGGAAACGCAAAACTGGAATAGATCGTGACCAAGCCAAACAAAAACCTGATAATTTCCCTCACCTCGTTCGGCTTTAAACACGGGCCAGCCCCGGACGCCCATATCATGATGGATGTTCGTTTTCTGCAAAACGCACATTGGGTGGAAGATTTAAAACCGATGAGCGGCCTCGATGCCCCCGTCGGCGATTACATCCGTCAGGACCCCGAATTTGAATCATTCATGGAAAATTTTCAAAGATTGTTGCAACCGCTTTTGCCGCGCTTTGCGCAAAAAGGCCGCGAAGAACTTAAAATCGCCATCGGCTGCACCGGTGGACAACACAGATCGGTCTTCACCGTAGAAACATTATCAAAGATATTAAAATCGCAAGGGCTGAACACCCATGTGGAACACCGCGACCTCAAAAATTGACTGTCATCTTGAGCGAAAAAGCACGAACGAAAGTGAGTGCTTTGTAGTCGAAAGATCTTCGATGCATCAAAATGAAAAGATCCTTCGATTGCGTTCACAAACGCATCCGTTTGTTCACTTCACTCAGGATGACGAAAATAAAGGATTTGAAGGTTTAGGCCATATTGGCTTCAGGCAACTCTTCAGGAACAACATCAATAACCGCTGCGGACTTAAGCCCTTCTGGATAATAATGTGCTGTACGCTCTGTCGCCGAAACTCCGCCAACAAACCCCGCAGCCAAACCCTCAGGCGCATAGTTCAACAGTGGTCTAGGAAACACAAAACTATTTGTTAAACTCATAATTCACACTTTCTCTATTTTAAGTTTCGACCACACAGTTTTAAATATTCTCATGCCTTGGAATAGAATCTGCTTGAAGAGCAGCAGAAGGGTCTCTTGCCGGCACATGACCGTAAGCAGCTCCTAAACTCGCTAATTCTGGCATGATTGCTTGTGAAACTCGCGCACGATCTAATCCAGCAATTGCTGCTTGTGCAGTAGGGCTTCTACTTCTTGATAAACCTCTCATAAAACACACCTTTCTCTAATTTAAACACCGCATTCTCTTCTGATACGCCCATTCCGTCATGGGTTCGGAACATAATTGTTATATATTTGTTCTCTTCCGCATCATTATTGTCGTTTTCGACAATTTGAAATAACAGGCGACCCGTCGTCATATTCTCAAGATTAATCATCTTTTCTTTGCGATTATTCAGCAAAGCCATGAGATTGGAAACGCAGCCTTCTGTTAGTTCTTTGGGTTCGCCTTCTACAACCGGGCGATATTCCCCAACAGGTTCATAGTCTTGAACGTCATCATAAAAACCATGTATCTCATACGCGCCTTCCACCTCGGGGTGCGGCTTATAAATGAACACGGGCTTTTCGCTTGTGGCGTTAAATCCTTTAACCATGTGCCCTATTGTACACGAAAAAAAGTTAACAAAACATTAATATTTTATGAATCCGCACTGTATTCAGGGTTGATAAACCCGCAGAAAACCTTAAATATGCCTAAAGTTAATTTTTAAAGGAGAAAACGATTATGTCTGCCGTGCCGCAAGCTTTGGAAAACGATTATTGGATCGCCGATATTGGCCTCGCTGAGTGGGGCCGCAAGGAAATCGAGCTGGCCGAAATCGAAATGCCCGGCCTCATGGCGCTGCGCGAAGAATATAAAGGCAAAAAGCCTTTGGCCGATGCCCGCATCGTTGGCTGTCTCCACATGACAATCCAGACCGCCGTACTGATCGAAACGCTTCAAGACCTGGGCGCAACCGTGCGCTGGAGCTCTTGTAACGTCTTCTCCACCCAGGACCACGCCGCCGCCGCAATCGCCGCCACGGGTACCCCCGTTTTCGCCAAAAAAGGCATGAGCGATGAGGAATTCTGGTGGGCCATCGACCAAACCATCAAAGGCCCGGATGGCTGGCTTCCGAACATGATCCTTGATGATGGCGGCGACCTCACCGTGCGCATGCATGAAAACTTCCCTGATCTTTTGGACAACGTCAAAGGCATCTCCGAAGAAACAACAACCGGCGTTCTGCGCCTCTACGAAATGGCAAAGAAAGGCAAACTCCGCTGCCCCGCCATTAACGTCAACGACTCGGTGACAAAATCAAAATTCGATAACAAATATGGCTGCCGCGAATCCGCCGTTGATGCGATCCGCCGCGCCACAGACATCATGATGGCCGGCAAGGTCGCCATGGTCGCCGGTTTCGGTGACGTGGGTAAAGGCACAGCCGAATCCCTGCGCTCTGCCGGGTGCCGCGTCATGGTCTCCGAAGTCGACCCCATCTGCGCGCTTCAGGCCGCCATGGAAGGCTTCGAAGTCGTGACCATGGAAAACGCCGCCCCGCGCGCCGACATCTTCATCACAACGACAGGCAACAAAGACATCATCACCGTGGACCACATGCGCGACATGAAAGACAACGCCATTGTCTGTAACATCGGCCACTTCGATAACGAAATTCAGGTTGCCCCTTTGCGCAACATGAAATGGACCAATATCAAACCGCAGGTCGACCAGATCGAATTCCCGTCCGGAAAACGCATCCTTTTGCTCGCCGAAGGCCGCCTCGTGAATCTGGGCTGCGCCACCGGCCACCCGTCATTCGTGATGAGCGCGTCTTTCACCAACCAGACACTCGCGCAGATCGAGCTTTGGAACAACCACGCAGAGTATGACAACACAGTCTACGTCCTACCCAAACACCTCGATGAAAAAGTCGCCGCCCTACACCTTGAAAAAGTCGGCGCGACCCTCACTGAATTATCCGAAGAACAAGCCGAATATATCGGCGTATCGCCTGAAGGTCCGTTTAAAAAGGATGATTACCGCTATTAAATCTTAATATTGGCGAGCTTTGCTGCCGTAAGCACACAAGCGCGCCAATAAGTTTTATCAGGATCATACAAACTCCATGCCATACACTGACAGGCATGCAAAAATGTAAACTGATATAATAATTGTACGTCCAATGCAGCGCGCTCCGAAACAATTTTAGTTTGTCGTGCCATGCGCTTTACGTCAGCTACAACATTCTTACATCCGTATGGATTGCACAGAAGATTTGCATATTCATAAACTCTTGGTCCATAAATGCCTTTTGGATCAATCGCAAGCCAGCCGCGCTCAGCCGAGTGCATGATGTTAAAGTGATGAACATCTCCATGCAAAGGCATTTGCATGTCTTGCGTTTCTGCGATTAAATCTTCACATAAACGCTCAGCGATATTAAAAATTGGTCTATCCTCAGGCTCCACACGACCTTCTTCAACATGCTTACGCATCGTATCGGAACGGCTCCGAAAAGGAATTAAATGATTCAACTGACTCTCACTGCCGGATATGGAATGTAATTGCTCTATAACATTGCATATAATATGCGTCGCATCATCATCTTGGCCGTGCAAAACCATGTTTTCCAAAGAAGGCATATTATCGGTGGCAACTCTTTCCAAAAGCTGAACATTATCCTGAGACTTATTCAGTTTGACCGCACCATGTCCGTCATAAAATTCTAAAATTTCACCGGCATGTGCCTCATCATCATCCGGCTTAACGATTTTCAAAATTAACTTTTCTGAACTTCGTGTGACGGGCCATATTAAACTCGAATGCGTAAAAAAACATTCACCGTCTTGTTTACAATTCCACCGCTTTATAAAATCAAGTGCTAGTGAACGAAATTTATCTTCATCAATATCCATACTTCAAAATACTGAAATCTTTCCCGTTGAAAAAGGTTTTAATTCTGACACACAACCCTTCGCAACTTCGCTCCTACGCATCTCTTGTCCTACGAAGCTTGAAAAGTAAAGCAGGATCGCGTTAAATGACTTCAAACCACACACAAGGAGCACAAAATGACCGCTAAGCTGATATTCCTCGCAGGCAGTGCCCGCAAAGGATCGTGTAACAAAAAACTCGCACGCGCCGCGCAAACCATCGCCGAGGAAAAAGGCGCGCAAACAACATTTATCGACCTTATCGATTACGATATGCCGATCCTCAACGAAGATTGGGAAGCCGAAAACGGCCGCCCCGAAGCCGCGACGAAGCTGCGCAAAATCTTCATTGAACATGATGGCTTCTTGCTCTCATCTCCGGAATATAACAGCTCCATCACCCCGCTCATCAAAAACACCTTTGATTGGATGACCCGCACGGTGAACAAAGACGAAGACGGCTTGGCGGCGTTCAAAGGCAAAACAGTTGCCCTGGCCGCAGCCTCCCCCGGCGGGCTGGGCGGCATGCGCGTACTTGTCCCCACACGGCTGTGGCTTTCCAATATCGGCGCCCATGTCATCCCCGCGCAATTCTCCCTTGCGGGCGCTTTCGATGCATTTGATGACGATGGCAAGCTCAAAGACGAAAAACAGCGCGCCATGCTGAATGGCGTCGTTGACGAATTAATCTCAACCGCGACAAGATTAAGAGATAATAAAAAGCCCCTCGCAGCTTAAGGTGCAGGAGAACAATCGTGTGCTTCTCTTTGCAAAGGACGTCTGGAAATTGAACTAAAATAAAGTTCAGCGACAACGCCTCTTTCCATGGTTCTAATATCGTCTCTGGGATCTAACGCACGTCTAAGGCTTACTGAACTAATGTCTAAATCAGGATACTTTATATTTATTTCTCGTGCTGTTTTTGCCCGGATCTGCTTTCCTGGAGGAAACAAGCCTTTTAGGGCCTGCCGGTATGTCAAATCTCCATCAAATTTTTCATCTAAATTCACCCTTTTTTTTCCCAGCTGACTCCTGAGCTTTAAAGAACCCTCATAATGCTCCAAAACAGAGACCAAATGCTCATAAACAGCTCTTTCAATTCTATCCACTCTTCGATTCAACAATCCTATAATTTGCATACGATTTAATGGAATAGGCCGGTTGTGATTTGCGGCCATGTAGACACTTTGAGCATTAAGCCTATGCTCCGCCTGTAAGGCCAGCAAACGCTCCAAATACGACTGATCCGAACCCTCAGGAACATCATGTACATTCATAAGATCTGACATAGCCGCCACACTATTGTAGACTATGTATTATATCAACAAAAAACCACTTCGCGTCTTCGTGCCTTCGTGGTTAAATTTGTCACATGAACGTCCTACGCCTTCACTGTAATGACAAACCCGGCATCGTTGCCGCCGTGGCGACATGCCTGGCAAACACCGAATGCAACATTGAGGAATCCGCGCAATTCAACGACCCGCTCTCGGGCCAGTTCTTCATGCGCGTCGTCTTTAGCCCGCTGGGTGCCGAAAGCCTGAAATCCTTCGAAAAAGCCTTCGCGCCCATAGCCAATACTTTCGCCATGACCTGGCAAATTTTCGATGCCAAACAACCGGTCAAAACCATTGTCATGGTCTCCAAAGCCGATCACTGCCTGCACGACATCCTCTATCGCTGGCGCACACAGCATTTGAATATCGATATCGCCGCCGTGGTGTCCAACCACGAAACCCTGCGCCCCCTCGTCGAAGCGCAAAACCTGCCCTTCCACTATCTACCGATCGACAAAGCAAACACAAAAGAACAACAGGAAGCCGCCCTCTCAAAAATAATAGAGGAAAGCGCCGCAGAACTCATCGTCCTCGCCCGCTACATGCAAATTCTCTCCAACACCCTCGCCCAAAAATACGAAGGCCAGATCATCAACATCCACCATTCCTTCTTGCCCGGCTTCAAAGGCGCAAACCCATACCGTCAAGCCTATGAACGCGGCGTAAAAATCATCGGCGCCACCGCGCATTTCGCCTCCGAAGACCTCGACGAAGGCCCGATCATCGCGCAGGAAACCGTGCATGTCGACCACCGCCACACCCCGCAAATGATGCAAAGCATCGGCCGTGATACGGAATCACGCACGCTGGCCACCGCGATCGACCTTTACACCCGCCGACGCATCTTTTTGCATGACGCGCGCACCGTGATTTTGTAACTAACCGCGTATAAGAGATTTAAAAATCACCATTATTTTTTAACACGAAGAAATGAAGACACACGAAGACCATGAACAAAGAAATATTTCATAAAAACTTCATGCTCTTCTCTTAAACTTCTTTTGCTTCGTGTTAAAACGACTTGTCCCGATATGATCAGATAACGCGGTCTTCACGAATGTATGAATTTCCTTGTTCTTTACCAAGCTTGTTTTTACACTGAACCTTGTGAAAAAATCCGCAAACACTCAAAAACCATCTTTTCTAAAACACCTCTTAAAGCCCTTTACCGCAAAAGAGCAAGCGGCGCGTGAAAAAGCGCGCCTTGAGGCTTTCCTCACCGCATTCCCCGGCGAATATTGCGGCTTTGCCGATGACGAAAGCGTTGCCTACTCCCCTGGCCTTTGCAAAATCCTCGGCGTAGAGCGCATCAACTGCCTCACCGATATTCAGGAAAAAATCCCCCCCGGTGACGCCGCCGCACTTGAAGGCTATTTCGACCGTCTCTCGGATAAGGGCACACAATTCGTTCTCCTCACCCACAGCCTCGATGAAAAACGCACATGGAAACTTTCCGGCGCGCAGGGGCGCAACCCCGATTCCACCGAAAAATTCGATGTCCTTTGGATCGAGGACATCACCGAGGAGCAAGACGCGCTCAAAACCTATAACGAGCAAGAAGCCCAAAAAGAAGCCGCCATGAAACAATACGAGGATGCCCTGAGTTCCTTACCGTTTCCATGCTGGCTGCGGGATAAGACACAAAAATTAATATGGGTCAACGATGCGTATGTCGCCTCGATTGGCGAACCGTTCACAACCATCATCACGGACCAAAAAGAAATAGGCGGCACAATCCGCAAATCCAAAAATCAAAAACCGCAAACAAAAAGCGGACCAGAGCTTGCCAAAGAAGCCTACACAACAGGCAGGGAACAAAAATGTGAAACCTATCTGATTATCGCGGGGAAACGCCTATTCGTGCGCCTGCGCGAAGTCCCTGTAACCGAAGCCGATATCACAATAGGGCTGGCCCAGGACATCAGCCGCTACGAATCCATCAGCGAAGAGCTCAAACGCCACCAATCCTCCAACCGCGAACTTTTGGAGCAGCTGCGCTCCGCCATCGCGATTTTCAGCGCGGATCACAAGCTCGAATTCTATAATTCATCCTACGCGCAACTCTGGGGCCTCGAAGACGGTTGGCTCAACAAAAAGCCCAAGCTCGGCGATATCATGGAAAAACTCCGAGAAACCCGCCGCCTGCCAGAACAAGCCGATTTCCGCCGTTTCAAACAAAGCTGGATCGATATGTTCACCGGCCTGATCAACCCGCATGAAGACATGCTCTACCTTCCCGACGGCAGCGCGCTGCGCATGCTGGTTGTGCCCCATTCCATGGGCGGGCTGATGATGACCTTCGAAGACGTCACCAGCCGCCTTGAACTGGAATCCTCTTACAACACCCTCATTGCCGTGCAAAAAGAAACACTCGACAATCTTGGCGAAGCCGTCGCCGTTTATGGGGGGGATGGCCGCCTCAAACTCTGGAACCCGGCCTTTGGTCGCTTGTGGAACCTCAACCCCGAAGACCTCGACGGCGAACCGCATATCAGCCGCATCGTCGACAAAGTCGCGGGCTTTTTCACCAAAGAAGAATGGGCCGAGAAAAAAGAAGAGCTCATCGCCCTTGGACTTGATCGCATGATGCACGAAGGCCGCCTCAAACGCGCCGATGAAACCCTCGTCGATTTCTCTACCGTGCCTTTGCCTGACGGCGGCGTGCTCATCACCTATACCGACGTCACCGACTCGGTGCGTGTCGAAAACGCCCTGCGCGAGAAAAACGCCGCCCTCGAGGCCGCCGAACAACTCAAGCTCGATTTCCTCGCCAACGTGTCATACCAGCTCAGAACCCCGCTCAACGCCATTATGGGCTTCAACGAAATCCTCGATCAGGAATTCTTCGGCAAGCTCAACGAGCGACAAAAGCAATACACGCACGATATACAGGAAGCCAGCGACCGCCTGCTCGGCCTCATCAACGACATCCTCGACCTCTCCACGCTGGAAGCCGGTTACATGACCCTGCAGCGCGAGGAAGTCAAAGTCTACGAGTTAATGACATCCATCAAGGATCTCGTCAGTGATTGGGCCCGCAAAAAGAAAATCGAAGTGCATATTTCTTGCGCCAAAAATATCGGTAAAGTCACTGTCGATGAAAGACGTCTCAAACAAGCCATCATTAATGTGATCCGCAATGCGATTAATTTCACGCCTGTCAGCGGTAAAATCACATTATCAGCCAAACGCAGAAAAGAGGGACTGGATATCGAAGTGCAAGACACAGGCATCGGGATTTCCGAAGAAGACCGCTCACGTATTTTTGAACCGTTTGAACGCGCCCAAGGTGGCCCGAACGAAAAACGGTTAGCCCGCTCCGGCGCCGGGCTCGGCCTCTCGCTCGTCAAAAATATCGTCGCCCTGCATGGCGGCACGGTAACCCTCGAAAGCGAACCCGAAAAAGGCACAAGCGTAAAAATCTTCATCCCCTTCGGCTCCATCGAAACCCCGCTAAAACTCCCCGTCAAAAAAGCATCATAAGCAATGCGGCGAAGCCGCACTAAAAAACCACAACGTCAGACAAAGGAAAACAAAGTACCTTTTACTTTTTGAAAAAACTTTGTCTAACTTCGTTTTACTTTGTGGTGAAAATTATTAAAC
>CAYGNI010000024.1:0-1719 GCA_964351195.1 uncultured Micavibrio sp. | reverse complement strand
TTATTAAACATACTAAAAATGAAAACGATCATTTCAAATTCCGAATCCGACACCATCAAAGCCGCACAAGACTTGGCCAAAACACTTGCGCCCAATGAAATAATTTTCCTGAACGGAACACTCGGCATGGGCAAAACCGTTTTCGCCCGCGCGCTCATCCGCGCCCTGTGTAATGACGACACGCTCGAAGTCATCTCCCCCACCTTCACCCTTGTGCAAACCTATGACACCGATCTCGCGCCTATCGCCCATTACGATCTTTACCGCATCAAAGACCCCGATGAAATTTTCGAGCTTGGCTGGGAAGATTCACTCACTGACGGCATCACCATCGTTGAATGGCCCGAGCGCCTCGGCCCCTACGCTCCCACCTCTTATCTGGACATTTCCATCACAAACGCTGACAATCAATCTGATCAAAGACAGATTCAGATAAAGCATATCAAAAAATAATCTGTCATCCTCCGGCTTGACCGGAGGATCCAGGGCCCCATAAAACTGGATTGCCCGATCAAGTCGGACAATGACAAATAGGTAAAAAATGGAACAAAAAACCCCGAATAAAGCATTTATCCTCGCCGCAGGGCTCGGCACACGCTTGCGCCCCTACACCAATGACACGCCCAAACCATTGGTCGAAATCGGGGGCCGCACGCTGCTGGATCGCACGCTCGACCATCTTTATCACGCCGGGATCAACAAAGCCGTTCTCAACCTCCATTACCTGCCTGATAAAATCCCCGACCATTTAAAATCCCGAGAAGGTTTCACCTTTCATTACGCGCGCGAAGACGACCTCCTTGATACGGGCGGCGGCATCAAAAAAGCACTGGAACATTTCGAAGATCCCTTTTTTGTCTTGAGCGGAGATGGTCTTTGGGAAAACGCCGTTGGCCAAAGCACCTTAAAAACAATGGCCGATTCCTGGAACCCTGAGATCATGGACATTTTAATCCTCCTCCAACCCGTAAACAGCATGACACTCACGCGCGGCGTCGGCGATTACGATATCACCGATACCGGGCATGCGCTGCGCTCTTTGGACAAAACAGGGAAGTACATGTTCACCAGCATGCGCATCAACCATCCCCGCATTTTTGATGATACACCGGACGGCGCGTTCTCGTATTTAGACCTGCTCGACAAAGCACAAACCAAAGACCGCCTCTACGCGCTTGTTCATGAAGGCGATTGGCACCACATCTCCACCCCCGATGATTTAGAGCGAGTAAACAAATTTTATAAGAATAAAAATGATTAGAGATGAAAGAGTTGCTTGATTTTATTTTTTCAGTAGGCGCAAGCGGCGACGAGTATTGGACATACTTTAGACGCGCAGCAACGCACTGAAAAAATAAAAGGAAGTAACGAAAATGACGCATATCTACAACATCCCCGCAGGCATCCCCTTCGCCAAGGCCTTGGCAAAAAATCTGCTGGATGAATACCAAAACGCGCCCGAAGACCTGGCGGGTATCCTTATCCTCCTGCCCACACGCCGCGCCTGCCGCACATTGCGCGAAGCCTTTCTGCAGCTGAACGCCGGAAAGCCTATCCTGCTACCACGCATGCAGGCTCTGGGTGATATCGATGAGGAAGAGCTTTCCCTCTCCATCGCCGGGGCAACAAAAAATGGGGGCGGCACACAAGAACTCCTGAACCTGCCCCCCAGCCTGCCGCCCATGCGCCGCCAGATTTTGCTTGCCCGTGCCATCCACG
>CAYGNI010000023.1:0-20595 GCA_964351195.1 uncultured Micavibrio sp. | reverse complement strand
ATATTGCGCCGGGCGGGGCTTTATTTCTTTGGTATATCGATGACGACGGTTGTGGCGACGATTGCCACAGCGCCGTTTACGCTGTTTCATTTTCAAACTTTGCCGAGTTACGGGTTGCTGGCCAATCTCGCCTGCGTTCCGCTATTGGGTATGGTGATTATGCCTTTGGCGGTGCTGGGTTTGGCGCTTATGCCCTTCGGGCTCGAGGGGATTGTGTTCATGGTGATGCAGCCTGCGCTCAGCTGGATTTTGGATATGGCGCATTTTGTAAACGAATTAGACGGCGCGGTTTTGCGCGTCCCTCAGGCCATGTTCCTTGCATTTTTGTTTTGCGTCTTGGTGGGGTTGTCGCTGATTGTATTGCGCGGGCGGCTGCGGGTGGTTTGTGTTTTCGTATGTATCTTTGCGGCGATTGCGGGGGCAAAAATCCGGCCTTATGACGCGCTGATCTCTGAGGAGTTTGAGTTGGTCGGCTTTTTTGTCGGGCCGGATTTTTATGTCTCAAGCCTCCAAAAAGAAGGCTTCGTGCGCGAGAATTGGGAGCGCATGGCGGGGCTTGCGCCGGGCGCGGCGCGCAAATTCCCCTCTGAAGGGCGTGTTGAAAGCGGCAATGCTTCGCTGACATGTGGGGAAGGGGGCTGCCGTTACAAGCGCGGCGGTAGCAGAATTTCGTATCTTACGGCCGCAGATCCGCAAAGCGTGGCGGAGGCCTGTGGTTGGGCCAATATTGTGATTGCGCGGTTTGTTGATGCGCCTTGTGAGGGCGCGGTTCTGATTAATAATCGGGCCACCTCGGCGCATGGGGCGCATGCGTTGATTGAGGGCAATGGTGCTTTGGTCCTTGAGCGCAGTGAAGATTTTCGTGGCGCACGCCCTTGGGTACAGTGATGTGCTTTAATGATACGAGCGCATCAGGCTGACGAGGCGGCCTTGGATCTGGACGCGGTCGGGTTCCAGAATTTGCGGCTCATACGCATCGTTTTCTGGTTCAAGGACAATCTTGTTTCCTGCGCGGCGCAGGCGTTTGAGGGTGACTTCCTCGCCATCAACAAGGGCGACGATGATCGTGCCGTTTTCGGCATTGTCGCAGCGTTTGATGATGACTGTATCGTGGTCGTTGATGCCGGCTTTGATCATGGAATCGCCATCGACAGTCAGGGCGTAGAGTTCCCCTGAGCCGGCCATACCCGGCGGAATTTGTATCGTTTGCCCTTCATCGCGGATGGCTTCAATGGGCGTACCGGCGGCGATTTTTCCCAAAAGCGGGATAGTGTCAAAAGCATCGAAATTCATATTGGCAGGCGGCATTGCGGCCGGGTTTTTTTCTTCGAAGCTGTCGGGGAGTTTTTTGATTTCCAGTGCGCGGGCACGATGTGGCAGACGTTCGATATAGCCGCGTTCTTCCAAGCCGCTGATCAGGCGGTGGATCCCCGATTTGGATTTGAGGCCGAGTGCGTTTTTCATTTCCTCAAAGGACGGCGGGACGTCATCTTCGCCCAGACGTTCGTGAATAAACAGCAATAGGTCGCGTTGTTTACGGGTTAACATTGTCAAATCCTCTTCGTGTCTTGTTCATTTCTTGTTCAAGTTTTACCTTGGATAGGCGGGAAGTATACACATAATATTCCTATTATGTTTCACTTTTGTTCTATCTTATCCGAATTTTGACGGGAATAAAAGAGCAATTTTTTCGGCGATGTTTTCGTGGCGCATCAGGCTTTCGCCGATCAGAAATGCTTCGTACCCAGAAGTGTGGAGATCCGTGATGGTCTGCGCGTCGGCGAGGCCGCTTTCGGCGACTTTGAGGCAGCCCTCCGGTATTTGAGGGAGAAGGGTTTTGGAGGTTTCGACATCGACCTCTAATGTTTTGAGGTTGCGGTTGTTAACGCCGATCATGGCGGGGGACAGCGTGGCGGCGCGTTCCAGCTCGGCGGCGTCATGGACTTCAACCAATACATCCATGCCCAGAGATAGTGCGAGGTCGTGCAGTTCCTTGGCCTGCGCGTCGCTTAGGGCGGCCATGATGATGAGGATGCAATCTGCGCCAAGCGCTCTGGATTCGACAATCTGGTAAGGATCGATCATGAAGTCTTTGCGCAAAAGCGGCAGAGAGACTGTTTGTTTGACGGTTTTAAGGTACTCGTCATGGCCCATGAAATATGGCTCGTCGGTGAGGACGGAGATGCAGTCTGCGCCGTTTCCTTCGTAAATTTTGGCGATCTGTGCGGGGTCAAAATCCTCGCGAATAAGTCCTTTGGAGGGGGACGCCTTTTTAACTTCGGCAATCAGGGCCGGGCCGTTTGCAGCGCGCAGGGCTTTGATAAACCCGCGCGGGGGCGGCGCGTCTTTTGCTATAGACTCAAGCTCAGCCAGCGATATGCTCGCTTTTTGGTCCTTCACATGCGCGGCCTTTTTCTCGCAAATTTCCTGGAGAACACTGCTCATTACTCCATCCCTCCGCGTGAAAAGGTGATGTAGTCCTTTAGCAGTTGATAGGCTGCGCCGCTGTCGATGGCATCGGCGGCTTTGGCCGCGCCGCGTTTAAGGTCGATCTCGCTGCCGTGGATATTCAGCACGGCGGCGGTATTGGCCAGAACAATATCGCGGTATGCGTTTTTCTGCCCCTCAAGGAGTTTGCGCAAAGCGGTAGCATTCTCATCGGCATCTCCGCCTTTCAGTTTATCCGGCGCGCTTATTTGAAGGCCGAAATCACCCGGCGTGATGGTTTTTTCGACAATCTTGTCTTCATCCAAAACGGCAATCGTTGTCGGCGCGGTGATGGTGATTTCATCCAGCCCGTCTGTGCCGTGCACTACCCATGCTTTTTTGGTGCCGAGTTTTTGCAGCGTTTGTGCCATCGGCATGACCCATTTTTGATCATACACACCGATGAGCTGACGGCGCGTGTTTGCGGGGTTTGCCAAGGGGCCTAGCAGGTTGAAGATTGTTCTGCGGCCAAGCTCTTTACGAACAGGAGCGACGTGTTTCATAGCCGCGTGGTGGCGCGGCGCCATGAGGAAGCAGAAATTGAATGTCTCAAGCGCTTCTTCAAGCCGCTCTTTAGGGACGTCCAAATTCACGCCCAGGGCTTCGAGGACGTCGGCTGCGCCTGATTTAGAGCTGGCGGCGCGGTTGCCATGTTTGGCGATGGGAACGCCGCAAGCAGCGGCGACAAGCGCAACGGCGGTAGAGATATTGTAGGTACCGGATGCATCTCCGCCTGTGCCGCAGCAGTCCACGGTTTTGTGCGGGGCTTTGATGGTGGTGGCTTTGGCGCGCATCACCTTGGCCGCGCCGGTAATTTCATCCACGGTTTCGCCGCGATCATTCATATCGACCAGAAATGTTTTGATCTCATCAGGTTCACAATGACCGTCCATGATGGCGGTCATCGACGCGACCATTGTTTCCTCGGTCATAGGCTCTTTGGCGGGGGGGAGTATGCTCATAATATTTTCACGAAATTTTGCAGCATGGCGTGGCCGTGCTGGGTTGCGATGCTTTCGGGGTGGAATTGGACGCCGTGGATCGGCTTGGTTTTGTGGGATACGCCCATGATAATGCCATCTTCTGTTTCGGCTGTGATGTCCAGCACGTCCGGAATTGTTTCTTTTTCGATGATCAGCGAGTGATAGCGGGTGATTTCTATCGGGTTTTCCAGCCCTTCGAATATGCCGGTTCCATTATGAGTGATGTGTGAGGTTTTTCCGTGCATTGGCGCGGTTTGTATGATTTTTCCGCCAAAAGCTTGACCGATTGTCTGGTGGCCCAGGCATACGCCGAATAAAGGAATATCGTTTTTATCTGCGGCTTTGACGAGATCAAGGCATATCCCGGCATGATCGGGGTCACTTGGCCCCGGGGAAATCATCAGGCCTTTGGGTTTTATGCCCAAAACGTCATCAATGCCGATTTTGTCATTGCGGTAGACATGCGTTTCAACCTCAAGGTCTCCCAGATACTGGACGAGGTTGTATGTAAAACTGTCGTAGTTGTCGATCAGGACTATCATGCTGGGAACTATATGCTTTTTAAGCATAAGAAAACAAGCGTTGTTCGTTATTGGAAATCACGCTATTCTTTGCCCTATGAAACGTACTCCTCGTCAGCGCGATACACTTGTTTTTATTCTCGTTGCTGTTTTGCTTATGATTGCTGCTTATTTTACCTTTGATGGGAAAGGGTTCACCATTAATCCCGAAAGCCTCTCAGGGGTGAAACCTGCTGCTGGTCCTGCTGCTGGCCTGGATGATGATAGCCCGATTGAAGGGGAGGGGTTTGAGAACCTACCTTATCCTGAAGTTGTTCCCAATGCGTCCGGAGGTGAGGCGCGCACTGAAGCGCCTTTGATCTATGACCATCCTTTGGTCGCCGAGTTTAAAATAGAAGAGAAAGAACCTGCGGCTCCAAAGATTAAATCTGTTCCAAAGCCGCGTCATCGCTATACGATGAAGAATCCTAATCCCAATGCACCGGCCCGTATTGCCATTATTATCGATGATATGGGGATGAACCGTCCGCTCAGTCATAAGATGGCGGCTGTCGACTTTCCTCTGACTTTGGCGTATTTGCCTTATGCTGAAGGGTTGTCCGAAATGACGGCGGCGGCACGCAAGCACGGGCACGAGCTGATGATTCACATGCCAATGGAGGCGATGGATAAGAGCCAAAATACAGGGCCGATTGCGATTAAAAATCAGATGAGCCGTGAAGATGTTCAGGGCATGTTGGGGCAGGCGTTTGGTTCTTTTGATGGTTATGTTGGGCTTAATAATCATATGGGCAGCCGTGTGACACAGAATTCTGAAATTATGGGCTGGGTTATGGATGAGCTGGGTGAGCGTGGTTTGTTCTATGTGGACTCGAAGACTATCAGTTCTTCTGTTGGCGCGGATATGGCGCGGGTTGAAGGCATTGATTACGCTGTGCGCGATGTGTTTCTCGATCACGAAGAAAGTGATGAATTTGTGCGATCGGCTCTTGAGAAGACCGAGGCTGTGGCGCTTCAAAAAGGATACGCAATTGCGATTGGCCATCCTAAGGATGTGACTTTGCGTGGATTGCAGGAATGGTTGCCGACACTTAAAGCGCGGGGGTTTGAGGTTGTTCCTGTCAGTGAATTGCTGATGGTTCCTGATATTCAGCAAGCCAAGGCAGATGTGAAGCAGGCACCGGTTGATAAAATCGAGGAATTACTCGCCATTGAACCGGCTGCGGGGCCGTACCGCCCTGAGGACTTTGAGTTTAATCAGGGCATCTACGATTTGCCGAATTAGGGTTTAGGCTATTTATTTTTCTCAACAGCCATTTCTGCGGCGCGGATGAGCGCTTTGGATTTGTTGATGGTTTCCTGATATTCGAATTCGGGATCGCTATCGGCGACAACACCGCCGCCTGCCTGGACGTACATCTTCCCATCTTTGACCAAAGCTGTGCGCAGAGCGATACAAGTATCGAGATCGCCATTGCCTGAGAAATATCCGGCTGCACCCGCATAATATGCACGGCGGGATTTTTCCAGCTCGTCGATGATTTCCATGGCGCGGACTTTGGGTGCGCCGCTGACTGTGCCTGCGGGGAAGCCTGCAAAGAGGGCGTCGACACTGTCCAAATCCTTGCGTAGCGTGCCTTCGACGTTGGAGACGATGTGCATGACGTGGGAATAACGCTCGATGATGAATTGTTCGGTGACTTTGATCGAGCCGAATTCGGAGACGCGGCCGACATCATTGCGACCAAGATCCAGCAACATAAGGTGTTCGGCGCGTTCTTTGGCGTCGGAAAGAAGGTCGTCGGCTAATTCCTGATCTTCTTTTTCCGTCGTTCCGCGTTTACGGGTGCCTGCGATGGGACGGATGGTGACGGTGTTATCGCGTACGCGGACCAGAATTTCGGGGCTGGAGCCGGTGATGCAGAAATCCTCGAACGCCAGATGGAACATGAACGGGGAGGGGTTTAGCCTGCGCAGTGAGCGGTACAGCTCGAACGCCGGGAGGTCGAAATCGACGCTAAATCTCTGGCCCGGCACGACCTGAAAGATTTCGCCCTGATGGATATACTCGACAGCTTTTTTGACGGCAGTATGGAATTCGTCTTGTGTTGTGTTGGATTGCACATCCAAAGGCGTGGTGAGTTTGGAAGGCGGTGACTGCGTGTCTTCGGCCATTGGGCTATTCAGTTTTTCGATGGTATCGTTGATGCGAGCGCAGGCTTGATCATAGCTTTGCTGTGCGTCGGTGTCTGCGTTTTTTGCATGGGCATAGACGGGTGCGACAATGCAGATCATGTTTTTGACATTGTCGAAGATCACTAAAACACTTGGGCGTATGAGGATGCTGTCGGGTATTTTGAGGTCGTCGGGGTTGTTGTCCGGGATATCCTCGATCAGGCGTACCATGTCATAGCCCATATAGCCGAACAGACCGGAGACTGCCATCGGCGGGAGGTCGTTATCGGTAACATCAATGCGGTTGGCTTTGATGTTCTCCCGTAGAGATTCGAGTGCGTCTGCGTTTTCGGGTTTGCCGTTAATTTCAACCTGGCCTTTGTGGCATTTCCAGATGTGGTCGGGGGCAAAGCCGATGATGGAATAGCGGCCCAGTGTTTTTCCGCCTTCGACCGATTCTAGCAAGAAGCCGTGGGGCCTATGGCCGCAGAGTTTGAGGTAGGCGGAGACCGGTGTTTCCAAATCGGCGGACATCCATGCATGGACGAGCTGGGTTTTACCGGCGTTGTAGTGCGTTTCAAACGTGCTTTGATCAGGAGAAAACATCGTTTAGAACGTCTCGCTCGCGCTTCCGTAAGCGCGCTCCAAAAGCGGTTGGTTGACCGAAGCTTTGTGTTTTTCTTCCTGCTTGCTCAGGAAGAGGGCCAGTGTTTCGTTCTGGATATCTTTGAGAACCTCTTCACGTGTAGCCTTCAGGTCTTCATCCTTAATGTTTTCAGGAAGCTGGATGTTATCGATCTCTGCCAGCGCGTATCCGCCCTCGATTTCGATGGCGAAGGGGATACCCGGTTTGAGGGTGAACAGAGTCTCGATCGAACGCTCTGTTAAAGGTTCAACTGGCTCTGCGCTGCGTTTCAGGGCTTTGATCGTTTTGAATTTCTTGTTGCTGCCCTTGGCGATGTCGCTCAGGGATTGCGGATTCTCACCCGCAATTAGATTCGTCACAAAGTTCTTATTGCCCAGCTCTTTTTGATCGCTGATCCATTGCGCCTTAAGATCAGCTTTAATATCCGCAAATTCAGGATAGGATTTCGGCGTGATCGACAGCAAGTGAATGGCTGCGAAATTCCCGTCTTTCAGCTCAAACACAGATGAGGTTTCACCGTCTCCAAGCTGGAAGGCTGTTTCCAACGCGTTTTGCGCATCGGGGCCGAGGGCCGGTTTTAGCGGTGTGTTTTTCTTTGGATCGAGGCCATAGGCGTTGAGGTCCGGTAAGTCCTGCGGGCCCACGCCAATCTGGCTGACGGCGTCGTCAACAGCGCAGCCATCGGCAAGAAACTAGTCGACCTCGTCGACCATTGTGTATGTTTCGTCAATCAGGCGGTCTTCAATGTAATTGCTTCGAATGTTGTCTTTCACGATCTCAAAGCTTTGGACTTTTTCGGGCTCAATTGATTCCAATGCGATGATGGTCCATCCCAAAGGTGTTTTGATTGGCTCCAGAATGCCTTTGCTTTCGGCGGCAAAGACAGGGTCTTTGATGTCTTCGACAATCTCATCTTCGCTGAAGGCTTTGGCGGGCAGGAAGGCTGATGTGTTGCCTGTGACCTCTTTAAGGGCGGCTTTGAGATCGCCGCTTTTTTGCGCGGCCTCGTAAATTTGATTCGCTTCGTCTTCAGATTGGATGGTGACTTGCGCAATTGTGCGTTGTGCGGGTGTTGTGTAAGCATCAACATGGCTCTCATAAATCTCTTTCAACGCCGCGTCATCGACGGTGATTCCTTTTTTGATGGTGGCGAGGTCGAGGGTCAGTAATGTGAAAGAGCGTGTTTCCGGATTGGCGTAAGCTTCCTTGGTAGAATCATAGAATATCGCCAACTCGGCATCATCGGGCGGGGTGACACCGGTAAAGTCCTTATCCAAAAACGACACATACCGGATATCGCGGCTTTCATTTTGAAATTTATAGATGTCACGCGCCATTGCATCTGTGGTCACCAATGCGCCGCTTTGCAAAGCTCTGTTCAATAGATTGATGGTTTGCTCGGCCTGAATAGATTGGATGAGTTCGTTTTCGCTGAGGCCTTGATTGCGCAGCAGTGTTGCCAGGGCTTGCTCCGGGCTCATTCCGTTTTGCAGAGCCGGGGCAAGAATGGTCTGAATTTGGCTAATGACGTAATTCTTATCGATTGTGATGCCTTTGTCCTGCGCGGCTTTGAGTAGCAGACGGCGGCGAATTTCGGAGCCGAGGATTTCCTGTAAATAGCCGAACTGGTAGGCTTGCTGCGGCGTGATGCCAAGCTGCGCGAGGGTTCTTCTGGCTATGCGGTCAAAAGCGTTGATGGAGATTTTTTGTCCTCCAACCTTTGCAACATCGGTTCCTGAAACGCCGCCTCTGAAAAAGCCGCCGACATCGGTGAAGACCAGGCCGCCAGCGGCCAGCGCCAAAAGACCGAAGAGGAAGAATTTTAAGATACCGCCCGAAGCGCCATTGCGTAATGCTTGCATTGCCATTGTTCAAAAATCCGCTACTATTTTGTCATTCTGAAGCGTCGTAAGACGCTGAAGAATCTGGTATAGCGGAATAAGATCCTTCAGTGCAAGCACTTCAGGATGACAGAGAGAGAAAGGACAGCATGAAAAAACTGATCGCCGGTAATTGGAAGATGAATGGGGACCTTGATTCTGCGCGTGCATTAATTGCCGATATTGTGAACCGCGTGGATGCGGATGATGATTTGCAAGAGCGCTTTGAGTTTTTAGTGTGCCCGCCTACGCTGCATATTGGGTCAGTGCGCCATGCTTTGTATGGGTTTCCGGCAATTAAGCTGGGTGCGCAGGATTGCAGCCCTTTGGGTAACGGTGCCCATACGGGGGATTTGTCGGCGGCGATGCTCAAGGATTCGGCTTGCTCTTATGTGATTGTCGGGCATTCGGAGCGGCGTGCTGATCACGGCGAAGATGATGCGCTTGTGCAGGCGAAGGCGAAAGCGGTTTTGGCGGCGGACATGATTCCGATTATTTGTGTCGGTGAAACAGATGCGCAGCGTGAATCGGGGGAGGCTCTCGATGTTGTGAGCGCGCAGCTCAAAGGCTCTTTGCCGGATGTTAAGCATTATGACGATATCGTTGTGGCCTATGAGCCTGTGTGGGCGATTGGTACGGGTAAGGTTGCGGGCGTGTCAGATATTGAAGAGATGCATGCGCATATTCGCGGCATTGTCGGGCCAAAGGTGCGCATTCTTTACGGCGGGTCGATGAAGCCCGATAATGCGGGTGATATCCTGCGTGTGGCAAATGTCGATGGCGGTCTTATCGGCGGCGCGTCACTCAAAGCCGAGACCTTTTTAGGGATCGCGCGGGCGGGCCTTTAGTTATGGTCCTTCACCCATTCCGTTAGGGCGTTCCGGTTCTGGTTTGACTAAATTTTCCAATGCTTTGAGAATTTGTGGCATAAACTCCTCTGCGGCTCGCCTTGCGTCTTCTTCGGTTGCTGTTTGTCTTAAACGGAGTTGTGCCCGAGGTTCTTGAAGTTGTTTTGTTGCAGCCTCATTCGGTTCTTCTGGGTTGCCTAAAATTGCTGTCTTAATTTCAGCCAGATCATCATTTTCTGCTAGTGCTCCAACTTCAGCAGCGTGATGTTGTTCCCACAGAGCTGCGTTCAGAGCAGCGTTCAAATTTATTAATGTTTTTCGGCCAATGTTGGGATGTGCTAATAATATTTTTGGATGTATAAAAAGAAGCTGCGCAATTATTGTGATGTTTAAGCGCTTGAAGGCTTCTTTTTGTTGTTCGCCAATTACTTCTTGTCCTACATCTTGAATTTTTAGTAATAAAAGTTCTTTTAATGACATCTTTTCACATTTTTATTATTGATTATAAAACTTTAGATTTTTTTGTACATATGTCAACGTTTACAAAATAGGAGTTTATTGCTATATTTATGGAGTCAGCGCCCGAGTTTTGTGCGTTTTGCGGGCAAGGGGACTTAGTTCATTTACTGAGTTCACATGATAGAATTCAACAGGTTAGAAACCTCCAAGTAAACTAAGTTAGTCCACTCAGCGGACTAAGTTGATGAAAATTCGCGGTTTGGCAAAGTTGTGGCTTGCAACTCGCTCTCAAAGGCCTTACAACGAAATTCCATGGAAAACGTAATTCTGGTACTTCACTTATTTTTGGCTTTGGCCATCATTGGTCTTGTGTTGCTTCAGCGATCTGAAGGCGGCGGTCTTGGTATTGGTGGCGGTGGCGGCGGACTTGGCGGTTTTGCCTCTGCAAAGGGGACGGCGAGTTTTATGACCCGGCTCACATGGTTTTGCGCGATTGCCTTTTTCTGCACCAGCTTGATTTTGGGTATTTTGGCTGCACAGCACAGCCGAGAGCGGACAAGCCTTGTGGATGCTTTGAGTGCTACGGAATCCCCTGTAGAAGCGCCAATTGAAACACCAGAAGAACCACCATCGGTACCGATTAAAAACTAATGACACGATATATTTTCATTACTGGCGGCGTTGTTTCCTCATTGGGAAAGGGCCTCGGCTCCGCCGCGCTTGGGGCGTTGTTACAGGCGCGCGGATACCGTGTTCGCTTATGTAAGCTTGATCCGTATCTGAATGTCGATCCCGGTACGATGTCGCCGTTTCAGCATGGCGAGGTTTATGTGACCGATGACGGCGCGGAAACCGATCTTGATTTGGGGCATTACGAGCGCTTCACGGGTGTTCCGGCGCGTAAGAACGACAATATTACAACCGGACAGGTGTATACCGAGGTGCTGGCCAAGGAGCGGCGCGGCGATTATTTGGGTGCGACGATTCAAGTGATTCCGCATATCACCAACGAGATCAAGGATTTCATTCGCGAGAAAGAAGGCACGGCAGATTTTGTGCTGTGCGAGATTGGCGGGACGGTTGGTGATATTGAATCTCTGCCGTTTTTGGAGGCTATTCGTCAGTTCGGGAATGAGGTCGGCGATCGTGCGCTTTATCTGCATGTGACGTTGTTGCCGTATATCCCGGCTGCGGGGGAGCTTAAAACCAAGCCGACACAGCATTCTGTCAAAGAGCTTATGAGCTATGGGATTCGTCCGAACATCCTTTTATGCCGCGCGGACCGCGAAATTAGTCACGAAGAACGCCGCAAGATTGCCCTGTTTTGTAATTTGAGTGAGAGCAAGGTTATTCCTGCGCTTGATGTCTCTTCAATTTATGAAGTGCCGCTGTCCTATCATGCTGAAGGGTTGGATCACCAAGTGATGGACGCGTTCGGGATTAAAGATATTGCCAATCTCGACCTTTCTATTTGGGAAGAGATTATGACCCGGATCAAGGAGCCTGAAGGTCAGGTGAAGATCGCTGTGGTTGGGAAGTACACAGAACTTGCGGATAGTTATAAATCGCTCAATGAAGCGTTGATGCATGGCGGTTTGGCGAATTTTGTCAAGGTGAAGCTGAAATTCATCGAAGCGGAAGTGTTTGAAAACGAAGATCCAGGCGAATATCTGCAAAATGTTCAAGGTGTGCTTGTCCCCGGTGGTTTTGGCGCGCGCGGTTCTGAAGGTAAAATTAAGGCGGCGCAATATGCGCGCGAGAAAAAGATTCCGTATTTCGGGATTTGTTTCGGCATGCAGATGGCAGTTATCGAAGCGGCGCGGAATTTGTGCGGTATGAAAAATGCGACTTCCAGCGAGTTTGATGAGAGCGGAAAGCCGGAGAATCATGTTGTCGGCCTGATGACCGAATGGGATCAGGGCGGTAAAAAGAAAAAAGGGACGGATAAAGATCTGGGTGGAACGATGCGTTTGGGCGCGTATCCGGCGAAACTGGTTAAAGGATCGAAAGTTGCTGAGATTTATAAATCCACCAGCATTAGCGAGCGTCATCGCCATCGTTATGAAGTGAATGTTGCGTTGAAAGATCAGCTTGAGCAGGGCGGTATGGTTTTTTCCGGGCTGTCACCTGATGGCGCTTTGCCCGAGATTGTCGAATATAAGGATCATCCCTGGTTTATCGGCGTGCAGTTCCACCCTGAGCTGAAGTCCAAACCGTTTGAACCACATCCTTTGTTTGTAAGCTTTATTAAGGCGGCTGTGGCACAGAGCCGGTTGGTTTAGCCCATTTTTCCTGTTAAAGCTGCTGGGGGTTGGGTTGTATGCGTTTCTGCCATTCTGATAGGACTGCCTTCCATTTCAACTGCTGTTCCCATAATATTTGCTATGTGAGCGGAAGTAAGATCGCCACCATTAGCCATTTTGCGAAAAACACCAGCCCTTAAGTTTAAAGCGGCTGCCACTGCTTTTGTTCTCGAATGATCTGCTAATACCCATGTTAGTGTAACTTCTTCAGGACCTGGTTCTGTTGTGCGTGTTGGGCAAAAATCTTTACTAGCGGCTGCATCTGAGAAGAGGCCAGTGTTGCCGTTTCGAGCTTCTGCTTCTGCTACTCTACGCTTGAGTATTTTTCCAAACTTGTTTGGAAGTGGAGTTCCGGACCTAACCATTGCTTCAATGTTTTCAATTGTCAGTCCGGCTTCGTGCGCAGCGCTCTTTTTTATATCTTCGGCAGCAGATGTCCAGATATCTGTAAGAGGAATTGGCGTGCCACCGTTATGGCCGTGATGATGTCTAGCTTTTTCTTTTGGTTTTTTTTATTTTTTGCCACTTTTTACATCCCTTTTTATAAAGTTACGAAAAGTACATATTTATGACAATAAATGCAAGCTTTATGTATAAAAAGATAATGAGGCTTTTCAATTGGGTGGGAGTGGATTACAAATACGGCCTATGAAAACCGTATCCGTATCTAATATTGAGATTTCAAATTCCAATCCGTTTGTGCTGATCGCGGGGCCGTGCCAGATGGAGAGCCGTGAGCATGCGTTTGATATGTGCGGGGCGATCAAGGACATTACGGATAAGCTTGGCATTCCTTTTATCTATAAGTCATCGTTTGATAAGGCGAACCGCACGAGCCTGCACGGGAAGCGCGGTTTGGGTTTAGAGAAAACTTTGGCGGTGTTTGAGGATTTGAAGGCGGAATTCGCCATTCCGATGCTGACCGATATTCACACCCAAGAGCAATGCGCGCAGGCTGCGGCGGTGGTTGATGTGCTGCAGATTCCGGCGTTTTTGTGCCGTCAGACGGATTTGCTTGTGGCCGCAGCAAAAACAGGCGCGGTGATTAATGTAAAAAAAGGACAGTTCCTTGCGCCTTGGGACATGAAAAATGTCGCGGCGAAGATTTCTGAAAGCGGGAATGACAATATCTTGCTGACCGAGCGTGGGGCGAGCTTTGGGTATAATACGCTTGTTTCCGATATGCGGAGCCTGCCGATTATGGCGGAAACGGGATATCCGGTGATATTTGATGCGACGCATAGCGTGCAGCAGCCCGGCGGGCAGGGGACATCGAGCGGGGGAGACCGGACGATGGTTCCTGTTTTGGCGCGCGCGGCTGTGGCTGTGGGCGTGGCCGGTGTGTTTATGGAGGTGCATCAAGACCCCGATAACGCGCCTTCAGACGGTCCGAATATGGTGAAATTGCAGGATTTGGCGGGTGTTTTGGAAACGCTGATGAAACTTGATACAATCACCAAAAATACGCTATAATAGAAGTATCGTGTACGAAGTATTCGTAACTGAAAGAGAGAGAAATGCCAACGATTCCAGGTGCTTCACAATTTATTAATGCCGCTACTTTAGCGAACAGGCAGGGCTTGGCCGCGCAGGCGCCTACTGTTTTGGACAATAATGGCGCGGATCTTTTGAGTATCGGGCGACGATTGTCGGGCGGTAATGGTATTGGCATTTCGGCGAGTGCACGTGCGCTTAATCAAAGTTTCCTCAACAGAACATCGGATATTAATGCTTTGCTCTCGCTGGCGGCGGGCACGGATGCAACCGAAGAAGGCGTAGCGCAAGAGATTTTGGCGCTTCGTGCACGGCTTCCGCAGAGTGATCTGGCGCGTGATTTGCGCGATAATGGAAATGTCCCGGCCAGCGAGAATGGCCAGGAAGTTGACACTGAAGCTTAGAATAGTTGCAAGTTACAAGATTCAAGTTACAAGAATTTTAATCCCTCAAAAAATGTCTTCCCCGCGCAAGTGGGGATCTTACTTTTTGTGTGTAAAGATTCCTGCTTTCGCAGGAAAAGCATGATTTTAGATTTGTTACTTTTTAAGTTACGAGTTGCAAGTTACAAGAGAATGTTGAATAAATACCTCATCTTGTAACTTGTAACGAAGGACTTGTAACTGACAATGACTGCTATTCTTGATATCCATGGGCGCGAAATTTTGGACAGCCGCGGGAACCCGACTGTAGAGGTCGAAGTTGTTCTGGAGAGCGGGGCGATGGGCCGGGCGGCTGTGCCTTCGGGGGCTTCGACGGGGGCGTATGAAGCGGTGGAGCTGCGCGATGGTGACAAAGCGCGCTATCTTGGTAAGGGCGTGACGCAGGCCGTGGAGAATGTGAACACGGAAATTCTGGAGGCTCTTGCGGGGCTTGATGCGGAAGAGCAGCTGTTTATCGATCAGGTGATGCTGGATCTTGATGGCACGGATAACAAGGCGCGGCTTGGGGCGAATGCGATTTTGGGCGTGTCTTTGGCTGTTGCCAAGGCGATGGCGGAAGAGCTGGATATGCCGTTGTGGCGTTATGTCGGCGGGTCTTATGCGCATGTTTTGCCGACGCCGATGATGAATATTATTAATGGCGGGGCGCATGCCGATAACCCGGTGGATATTCAGGAATTCATGATTATGCCTGTTTCTGCGGAGAGCTTTAGTGAGGCCTTGCGCGCGGGGGCGGAGGTGTTTCATGCGCTTAAGAAGCAATTGTCGTCTGCGGGTTTGAACACGAATGTTGGTGATGAGGGCGGGTTTGCGCCTGCGGTGAAGTCATCCAAAGAGGCGCTTGATTACATTATGAAGTCCATCGAAGCGGCCGGGTATAAGGTTGGCGAAGATATCGTCATTTGTTTGGATGCTGCGTCGTCCGAGTTTTATAAAGACGGCAAATATAATCTGGTGGGCGAGGGTAAGGTTTTGTCTTCGGATGAGATGGTTAAATATTACGAAGATCTGTGCGCGGCGTATCCGATTGTGTCGATTGAAGACGGTTTGGATGAAGATGACTGGGCCGGATGGGCGAATTTGACGGCGGCGCTTGGCGCACGCGTGCAACTTGTCGGGGATGACCTATATGTGACCAATGCCGAGCGTTTGGCGCGCGGGATTGAAGAGAAAGCCGGGAATGCGGTTTTGGTGAAGGTGAACCAGATAGGAACATTGTCCGAGACTTTGAAGACCATTGAGATGGCGAAGAAGGCGGGTTTTGGGGTTGTTTTGTCGCATCGCAGCGGCGAGACCGAAGATGCGACGATTGCGGATCTGGTGGTGGCGACGAATGCCGGGCAGATCAAGACCGGGTCTTTGTCACGTTCCGACCGTATTGCGAAATATAACCAGTTACTTCGGATTGAAGAAGAGCTTGGGCCGCAAGGCGTGTATGAGGGGGCGCGGTTCCTGCGTGCGCCTTTGAGTAAAGCGAAGAAGAGCAGTAAGGCTGCTTAATGCGTTGACATAATTTCGTTGTTGTGGTTCTTATCCTGGTTATGGATAAGGATCTTGTTAAACTTGGGTTTCACTTTGAAAAAAATAAGAAGGGTTTTCTCGGGTTTGTTTTTTCTAATGCAGGCCATATTTATAGTAGTATTGAAGTCGGTGAGAGTGTTACGGAATTCCATTTTTACAGACGTACGTTTTTACCATCTCTCATTGTTGTTGCTTATTATTCTGTTTCTGTAATGCCTTTTTATCATAATCAACCAGTTTTAGGGGTGTTGGCACTAATTCTGGCGCATCTGAAATGCACAACAGATTTAGCTGATTGGGGGTATGAGGAAGGTTTTGAGGGTTCTGTTACAAAAGCGGATAAATCTGTGTATTTTGGAATATCGGACGAGCAAAGACAGAGTGTTATTCGGGCAATTAAAGAAGATGTATCTCGGATAGGTTTTTTGAAAAGAAAAGGAAAAAGCTTTTTTAATCGTTATTTTAGGAATTGTGTTACTTCTACAGCTCTTGTGGCCGGGGCTGCTGGTATTGATGCTGGCTCTGGAATTATGCTGACGCCCAAGGCTATGATAGAGCGTTTTTCCCGGTACGAGGGTGCTGAGGTTGTTATTGGCGAACCTGATTTAGGATAATTGAAATATGGGTCATTAGAGTGAAACAGAGGTTGTTCCCTGTTTTGTTTGTTAAGTGATTGAATTTTATGTATTTTAATTTGTTTATAGACTCGGTTTTTTACTCGCGGCTGGGTATGGGTAAATGTTTTTTTTATATTAGAGTCATGTCTTTGCCCTTGGTGAAAGGCAAGAAAAGCAGCAAGGCTGCTTAGGGCTCTCGTTCAGACGGTCCCCAACCTTCGATAGGGCCTTCATCTTTGGCGGGAGTTGGGTCTATAATGTCTAAGGCTGTATCAGGGCCTTCTGGTGGAGGCGGATCAGGTTCTTTCGGAGAAAAAACCGCAGCCATTCTTAGCACTTCTTCTTCACTAGGTATTTTTATTCCGTAAGTTCCTGCTGCTTTTGCAGCCAATCTGTGTGCTTTTATCATAAATATTATTTGTTCCGGTGTGCCAACATTTGCATCATTGGCTCTTCTCGCTTCTTTTATTCTTCCTTCTCTTTGGCATGTGAGTATGAAGGAGGCTATGTCTTGTAAGTCCTTTCCATGCCTCAGAGATTTTGGTGTACGTTGAAATTTAAGAAAATTTAGTACACTACTATTGTCGCTATGAACTATTACCTGGGCAGGGTCTGTTAATTTTAATGCATGATAAAGAGCGTAAAACTCCGCAATTTCAGCCATCATTTTGATTTGAGTATTAGGCACTGAAATATCAGGGGTTATGAGTCTGTTGAGGTTAGACGTAAGTGAGGGTCCTGCAAAACGACACCTGCGCCCATTTTGAGTTTGAAGTTGTTGGAACTGCCATCAACATAAACATTTATAGGCGTTTGGCTTTCTTCATCCCAGACGCGCTTAAGTATTCTCACAAAATTCGGTGTTTTTCCCATTTATTACATTATGGCAAATTATTGGGTTTTTTTATATAAAAAAAATTATTCGTGAGTCATTAGAATCACTTAGCGGAGTTTGTTCTTGTTTTGTATCTATTAAGCTATTGACTCTGCTGTGTTTTTTGACTTGTCCACAGGAATCAAATGTGATTCACTGCTGAGTATGAACAGAGTTTTTTCTTCCCCTGGTATTTTTAAAAGCAATCTTATCGCGATGATCGGGGTGCTTTTGTGCGGGTATTTCAGTTATCACGCGATTTCGGGTGAGCGGAGTCTTATTCGTCTGATGTCTCTTCATCACATGATTGAAAAAAAGGAAGCTGAAAAAGACAATGTCATTTATAAGCGACAAATTTTAGAATCAAAAGTGGTGGCGATGCGTCCCGGATCGGTCGAAAAAGACCTTTTGGAGGAGCGGGTGCGTGAAGTTTTGGGGTATAAGCACCCTGATGAGATCGTCGTTTTGGGTTCTGTGCGCAATTAAATTACAAAAACATCGTTCATCTTATTTTTTCTTTGCAATTCAATATGTTGCGCCGCACAAAAACACGGTTTTTGCTGGCTCGTGAGCTGAAACTCGTTTAAAACTTCACTCTTAGACAAGTTTCGTATTCGTGGATTTTAAAAGGAGCGGCCCATATCATGGCGGCAACAAAGACAAAATCGTCCAAAACAGCCAATTTGAAAACCAAAGAGAGCAAGAAAACCGGAGCGGGGAAATCAAACGTATCGCCTGATCCTTCGGTTGAAGATTTACAAAAGCTGTATCGTGAGATGTTGCTTATTCGCCGGTTTGAAGAAAAGGCGGGGCAGCTTTACGGTATGGGGCTTATTGGCGGGTTTTGCCATTTGTATATCGGCCAGGAAGCTGTGGTGACCGGGATTAATTCTGTGCAGGACGAGGCGGATACGGTTGTGACGAGCTACCGAGATCATGCGCATATGCTGGCGTGCGGGATGGATCCGAAGGGCATTATGGCCGAGCTTACGGGGCGTGCGGGTGGGTATTCGCGCGGTAAGGGCGGATCGATGCATATGTTTTCCAAGGAGAAGAAGTTCTTTGGCGGGCACGGCATTGTTGGGGCGTCGACGGCGATTGGTACGGGGCTTGGGTTTTCACATAAGTATAAAGAAGATGGCGGCGTTGCGATTGCTTATATGGGTGATGGTGCGAGTAACCAAGGGCAGGTGGCAGAGTGTTATAACATGGCGGCGCTTTGGGATTTGCCGGTGCTGTTTGTGATTGAGAATAACCAGTATGGAATGGGTACGAGCGTGAAGCGCTCTTCGGCGGGGACATTGTATCGCCGCGGGGAAGGCTACGGCATTCCGGGCGAGCAGGTTGACGGGATGGATGTGTTTGCCGTGCAGGCGGCGGCGCGTCAGGCACTTGATTATATTCGCTCAGGCAATGGGCCTTATATCCTTGAGGTTTTGACGTATCGCTATCGTGGGCATTCGATGTCTGATCCGGCGAAATACCGCACGAAGGAAGAGGTTGACGGGATGAAGCAGGACCGCGATCCGATTACGGCTGTGAAAGACATGCTTCAGAAGTTGGGTGTTGAAGAGGCCGAGGTCAAAGAGATCGACAAAGAGATTAAAGGCATCGTCAACGAAGCAGCGGAATTTTCAAAGGACAGTCCCGAGCCGCATGAAGACGAGCTTTGGACCGATGTTTTGGTGGAGGTTTAGATGCCAATTAATATTTTGATGCCGGCGTTATCGCCGACGATGACGGAAGGGAATTTGGCCAAGTGGCTGAAGGCCGAGGGAGACAGCGTTGAAGCCGGGGATGTGATTGCCGAGATCGAAACGGACAAGGCGACCATGGAAGTTGAGGCCGTGGATGAAGGCGTGATTGGGAAGATCCTTATTGCGGAAGGCACCGAAGCGGTTGCGGTGAATACGCCGATTGCGGTGTTGCTGGATGATGGGGAAAATGCGGACGATATTGGCGAGGTGTCAGCAGATCCTGCGGTCATACCCTCTCGGGCACAAGAGCCGCAGGATGACGCTAAAGGTGAGAGCGATTCCCCCGCCTCCGGCGCTCGGAATGACAGTTCTGCGGCGCAGGTTGTGGGTAAGGAGATTGAAAACCGGGATATTCTGTATGCGCAAGGTGCGGTTTTGGAGCCGCCGCCATTTGATGAGGCTTCGTTTAGCGAGACGGCAGAAATTACGACGCGTGAGGCTTTGCGCGATGCGATGGCCGAAGAAATGCGCCGCGATGGCGATGTCTATTTGATGGGTGAAGAGGTCGCGGAATATCAAGGGGCTTACAAGGTTTCGCAAGGCTTGCTTGATGAATTTGGGCCTAAGCGCGTGATTGATACACCGATTACCGAGCATGGGTTTGCGGGGATTGCTGTGGGTTCGGCGATGAACGGGCTTAAGCCTATTGTTGAATTTATGACATGGAATTTCGGAATGCAGGCGATTGACCATATCATCAATTCTGCGGGTAAGACGCTGTATATGGCGGGCGGCAAGCTCGGGTGTCCGATGGTGTTTCGCGGGCCTAACGGCGCGGCTTCCCGCGTCGGGGCGCAGCACTCGCAGTGTTATGCGAGTTGGTATGCGCATGTGCCGGGATTGAAAGTTGTTTCACCTTGGTCTGGCGCGGATGCGAAGGGGCTTTTAAAGGCTGCTATTCGCGATCCGAACCCTGTGGTTTTTCTTGAAAATGAATTGTTGTACGGGGAAACGCATGAAGTCCCGACGAGTGATGAATTTGTGATTCCGCTTGGCCGGGCGAAGATTGAGCGCGCGGGCAGCGATGTGACGATTGTCGCGTTTTCGATCATGGTGGGGAAGGCTTTGCAGGCGGCGGAAGAGCTGGCTGAGCAGGGCATTGATGCCGAGGTGATTAACCTTCGCACTATTCGTCCGCTTGACCGGTATACGATTTTGGAATCTGTGAAAAAGACCAACCGGATTGTGACATGCGAAGAAGGCTGGGCGTTTTCAGGGATTGGCGCGGAGATTGCGGCGCTGATTGGTGAGCATGCTTTTGATTATCTGGATGCGCCGTTGGCGCGCGTGTGCGCGGCGGATGTGCCTTTACCGTATGCGGCGAATTTAGAAAAGCTTGCGATCCCGCAGGTGTCGCAGATTGTTCATGCAGCGAAGAAGGTGTGTTATGCCGATTAATGTGACGATGCCGGCGTTGTCGCCGACCATGACGGAAGGGAACCTTGCCAAGTGGCTCGTGAAAGAGGGCGACACGGTCGAGGCTGGTGATGTCATTGCCGAGATTGAGACGGATAAAGCCACGATGGAAGTTGAGGCCGTGGATGAAGGCGTGATTGGGAAGATTTTGGTTGCTGCGGGCACCGAGAG
>CAYGNI010000022.1:0-20969 GCA_964351195.1 uncultured Micavibrio sp. | reverse complement strand
CTTGCGGTCCTTACAATCCTTAATCAGCGCAACAATCGCATCCTCTTTTTCTTTCAAGGAACGATAGATCTTGTCCTGATGATCAAGTCGCGCAACAGGCGTATGCGTGGGGATCGACACAACCCCAAGATTATAGATCTCGGCAAACTCCGAAGCCTCAGTCAACGCCGTCCCTGTCATCCCTGCAAGCTTGGGATAAAGACGGAAATAATTCTGAAATGTAATCGAGGCCAGCGTTTGATTTTCGGTTTGAATATCCACGCCTTCTTTGGCTTCGATGGCTTGATGCAGCCCCTCGGACAATCTGCGCCCGTCCATCATCCGCCCTGTAAACTCATCAATCAGAACGACTTTACCGCCCTGAACGATATAATCCTTATCGGCAAAAAACAATTTATGCGCCTTGAGCGCCTGATTGGCATGATGGACAAGCGCGATATTCTGCACATCGTACATATTGCCTTCATCCAAAAGCCCGTGCTCACGCAAAAGCTCTTCAACATGCTCGGTTCCCTGATCGGTCAGGACGATGGTCTTATGCTTTTCATCCAGCTCATAATCCCCATCAACAAGATGAGGGATAATCTTATCAACTTTGGTATAAAGATCCGTCGAAAGATCGGACGGCCCGGAAATAATGAGCGGCGTACGCGCCTCATCAATCAGGATCGAGTCGACTTCATCGACAATCGCGAAATTAAACGGCCGCTGCACCATCTGCGAGAGGCTGAACTTCATGTTATCGCGCAGATAATCAAACCCGAACTCGTTATTGGTCCCGTATGTGACATCACAGGCATAAGCCTCGCGCCTTTCTTCTTCATGCATATTTGAAACAATGCATCCGCAAGATAAACCAAGAAAATTATAGATCTGCCCCATCCATTCCGCATCACGGCTGGCCAGATAATCGTTCACGGTGACAACATGAACGCCCTTGCCCTCAATCGCATTCAGATAAGTAGGCAACGTCGCAACCAGGGTTTTCCCTTCCCCCGTCTTCATCTCCGCAATTTTCCCTTGGTTCAGGGCAATCCCCCCGACCATCTGTACATCATAAGGGCGCAGGCCCAAAACACGTTTCGCCGCTTCACGCACTACGGCGTATGCTTCGCTTTGAAGGCTCTCAAGGCTTTCACCGTTTTGAAGGCGTTCACGAAAAAGAGCAGTCTGCCCCTGCAGCTCCGTGTCGCTCATCACTTCATACTTTGGCTCAAGCTCATTAATAGCCGGAACGTGCTTTTCGATACTTTTTACAATGCGGTCATTCGTAGACCCGAAAATTTTAGTCGCTAACGCGAGAACCATTGAAGTCTCCAAAAAATCTTTCAATCGACATGATATAAGCCCCCACAAACCATAGGTCAATCTAGAATGGGGAAGACACATAAAGCCTGTTGAAAAGGTGAAAAGACTGGTCTAGGGTAATGTCCTAATTTCAATTCATATCTAAGGGACGCATAGAACAATGATCAAACCTGTAAAAATTCAAAACAGATCCCAATCTGGCAATGCTGTTGTCATTGTGCTGATCGCACTAGTTGTTGTCGCTGTCGGCGCTTTGGCTTATCTGTCCGGTCAAATGGCAGGCGAAGACATCGCAGAAAATCCTGCGCAAGTTGCATCTGCTGAAAACGCAACCCAGCCTGCAAGTGGCGAAGCACAAGCCGCTGAACCTGCTGACCCATCAGCGTTTGAAATCAAGCCCGGCAACCCAGTCGTAGCAAAAGTCAATGGCGAAGACATTAACCGCCTTGATGTGTTCGGTTTCATCCAGACCTTACCGGAGCAATCCCGTCAGATCCCTTTACCACAGCTTTTCCCTCAAGCTTTGAATCAGGTTATCAACGCAAAAATCGTTGAAGAAAAGGCAGCAAAGGTCAATCTGGACAACGATCCTCAAGTCAAAGAACAACTGGCACAGGCCAAAGAGAGAATTGTCAGTACAGTCTTCTTGCAAAAAGAAGTGCAAAAACAAATCACGGATGAGCGCCTTCAACAAGCTTACACTCTTTATGTTGAGAACTTTCCAAACATCGAAGAAGTCAAAGCACGTCACATCCTTGTTGAAGATGAAAGCGCAGCTAAAGATCTTATTGAGAAATTAAATAGCGGTGGAGACTTTGCCGAGCTTGCCAAAGAGAACTCTACAGATGGAACAGCTGAAAAAGGTGGCGATTTGGGGTATTTTGCCGCACAGGATGTTGTCCCTGAATTCAGCGAAGTCGCTTTCAATCTTGAACCAGGCTCTTACACCAAAAAGCCTGTGAAATCACAATTTGGCTTCCACGTGATCCAGGTGGAGGACAAGCGTACCAGACCGCCAGCCGAATTTGAACAAGCCAAACCGTTCCTGGAAACACAGCTTCGCTCTGCCGTTTTGAATGGCATTATTGAAGGTTGGCGCAATGAAGCCGAGGTTGAGCGCTTCGATATTAACGGCGAAGCCATTGAACCTGCTGCGGGTCAGGAAACACCTGCTCCAGCATCTGAAGAAGCGCCTGCTGAGTAAGATGGCATCAACATAAAGACACAAAGACCCCCGCTTTTGCGGGGTTCTTTTTAGGAGAATGAAATGTCGTGTACCGAGGCATTAGCCAAACCCAAACCCGAATCTCCCAAATTGCCGATCGTGCTCGTTGCCGCTGCCGCGCTTATTAACGATAAAACTGAAATCCTTTTGGCGCAGCGCCCCGAGGGTAAATCCATGGCGGGCCTGTGGGAATTTCCCGGTGGCAAGGTTGAAGCGGGCGAAACACCAGAATTCGCCCTCATGCGCGAGCTTGAAGAAGAGCTTGGCATAGAAACCCGCCCGACTTGCTATCATCCCATCGCCTTTGCATCGCACACCTATGATGACTTCCACCTGCTGATGCCGCTCTTTGCCCTGCGCATGTGGAATGGTGAAATTAAACCCACAGAGCATCAGGCCATCAAATGGGTCCGCCCCCTCGATATGCGCAACTACCCCATGCCAGAGGCCGACATTCCTCTAGTGGCAACGCTGCGCGATCTACTGTAATATCGCCCCATGTATTCGTCAGCCTATGATCTTAAAGCATTCTACAATACCCGCACGGGGCGCGTGGTACGCCGCGTTCTCAAGGATCGTATCGCTGAGATCTGGCCCGATGTAAAGAATCTGCGCCTGCTGGGCTGCGGCTATGCGACGCCCTACCTGCGTCATTACATTGATGAGGCTGAGCGTGTCATTTCCTTGATGCCGGCCGGGCAGGGCGCGCACCACTGGCCGCAAACAGCTGATGAGAAGAACCTTGTATGCTTGTCTGAGCAATCCGAAATACCCATAGAAACAAATTCCGTGGATCGCATTCTGATGATCCACGATTTGGAATACTGCGAATTCCTTCAACCCAATTTCGAGGAAATCTGGCGTGTGCTCAAATCTAATGGCCGCTTGCTTGTTGTTGTGCCAAACCGAAACGGATTTTGGTCGCACGCGGAATGGTCACCCTTTGGGCAAGGCCGCCCTTTCAGCACCTCACAATTATACCAATCCTTGCGCGACAACCTCTTCACCCATGAACGTACAGAAGAAGCGCTCTTTATGCCGCCAATCCAATGGAGCCCCGTGCTAAAATTTGCAAGCGGGTTTGAGCGTATAGGCAAAACAGCCTTTCCCATGGTCGCCGGCGTCCATATCGTCGAGGCCAGCAAACAGCTATATGGCAGAGTAGATAAAGGGCAGGGCGCAAAAGTCAAAATCCGTGGCCGTGGCATCTTCGTCCCCAAACCTGCGGCAAGAAGCAGTACTAGTTATGCGTCATCCTGAGCGGAGGGAGCATCGCGAGCGCAGTCAAAGGATCTTTTACATCAATTTACAAATATCTTTCGACTTCATTCACAAAACTGCGTTTTGTTCATTCCGCTCAAGATGACAAATATTTATTTGCTGTTTTTCTTCAATCCAAGCGGATCATCCGGATCGATACCATCCATAAACTGCTTTGTGCGATCCACGTTGGTCGTTTGGTAAACTTGGCCAATCCAGTTACCAATGACCGTGCGCGCACTATCACGCCAGGTATTCTCCAGCTCATCCTCGATATCAGAATCCGGCAAGTCTTCAATCGGCAAGCCATGGATAATCCCGTTCTTAAACGCCACAAACCGCTTTTGAATATCCTTGTTGTAATAATTCTGCGGAAACGGCGGATAGGCACTAATCTCTCCTTTAATAAAACGGCCCACCTCGCGCTTGTATTCTTTATGCAGGCTGACCGTATCGTATTCAGGATGCCCCTGAAGGCAAATCAGGCGAAACCCGTCGGGGCTGACGGCCATATGCACGCCGCCGCCATCATCCATAGTGTCACTGGCCGCCAGAACTTTCATCCCGACCTCAGCAAATTGCTCACGCGATATACGGTTAAAGCGCGAATGCGGTACATCAAAGATGGTGTTCATCCCGCGCACCAACGGATGCGCCCGGTCCAAAACCCTGTGCCCGTAAACACCCCACAGCTTTTTCTTCATCGGCGTGCGCGCCTGCCCGTATTTAAACTGCAACACCGCATGCGTCGCCAGACACGAACACAGCGTCGATGTGACGTTATTCCACGCCCAATCAATAACCTCCTGCAACGGCTCCCAAAACGGCTCTTGGGTTAAATCAGGCTGCGAGACATTCGCCCCCGTGATAATGAGCGCATCCAGCCCGGCTTTTTTAATATCCTGAAAACTCTCATAATGCTCATCAATATACTCTTGCGCCTTCTTGCCACGCTTAAGCTCGGGCAGGGTAAAGGGATGCACATAGAACTGCGCAATCTGGTTACTCTCCCCGATAAGGCGGAAGAACTGCCGCTCTGTTGCTTCCAAAGCCTTATCCGGCATCATATTCAGCAGCCCGATATGCATCTCGCGAATTTCCTGCGTGGACGCCCGCGACGGGTCGAGCACGACCCGGCCTTCCTTACGAAGGCGCTCAAATGTCGGTAAATTTTTATAGGCAACTAAGGGCATAATAAAACTTCATCTTTGAATTTCCTGTGTTTTCTTATAATAGATGAATGATGTTTAAACAAATCACAATTATAGGAATGGGATTGATCGGCAGCTCTTTGGCGCGCGCGATCAAAAAGCACAAGCTCTGCGAAAAGCTCATCGCGGCGGATGCCAGCGACGATGTCTGCCAAAAAGTCGCCAGCCTGAACCTCGCGGATGCCGTCACAGACGATCATACAGAAGCAGTCGTCGGCAGTGATCTGGTTATTCTCTGCGTGCCCATCGGCGCCATGAAAGCCGTAGCCCAAGCCATTGGTCCCGCTTTAGCACCCAAAGCCATCGTCACCGATGTCGGCTCCGTCAAGAAAGCCGCCATAGAGGCCGTGACGCCGTACATGCCTGATAGCGTCGATTTCGTACCCGGTCACCCGATCGCGGGGACAGAGCATTCCGGCCCCGAAAGCGGATTTGCCGAGTTATTCGAAGAGCGTTGGTGCATTCTGGCACCCGCATCCTCCACAAGCATTAAGGCCGTGGAACGCGTGACCGAGCTTTGGGAAGCCTGCGGTGCGAAGATTGAGATTATGGACCCCGAACATCATGACCTTGTCCTCGGCATCACATCCCATTTACCGCACCTCATCGCTTACACGATTGTTGGCACGGCAACGGAGCTGGAAGACGATCTGCAATCGGAAGTGATTAAATTCTCCGCTTCCGGCTTCAGGGGCTTCACACGTATCGCCGCGAGTGATCCGGTGATGTGGCGCGATGTATTCCTCAATAACAAGGATGCTGTGCTGGAAATCCTTCAGCGCTTTACCGAAGATCTGACAGCCATGCAAAAGGCCATCCGCCGCGAAGACGGCCAACACCTCTTCGACACCTTCAGTAAAACCCGCAATATTCGCCGCAAAATTATGGAGTTGGGTCCTGAAGGCTATCCGAATCCGGAGCGGATGCGTCTGGAGAAACCGGAAAAGGACCATAAATAGGGCCACTAACCGGTTGAGAAGGAATAGCGGGCCTCGTCCGCCGCGGCGGATTTTTCACATCATAAATCGGCAACGTCATCACCGGCAAAGGCCCGGCCATCAGCGTGCGACCTTTTTGGTGAATGGGCATGCTGACAATGCCGGTTTCCTGATCCTTCAGCGCCTGCATGCCGGAGCTTAAAAACATCGCCGCCTGCTTGTCGATAAGGCCAAGCGCCGCCAGTTCAGTCACCAAAATCTCCCCACGGTCCATGTTCAAAACAATATCAAGCTTAGGGAAGGGGACTTGAGAAAAATCAATCAACCCCACGACAGAGCCAATAAAATCACCCTTAAGCAGAAGGCTTTCATAAACGCTGAGCACTTGCCCATCAACGGAGATCAATGCGCTAAGAGAATCAAAACGCAGCGGTTCTTCCCACCGTGCGTCCTGATATAAAAGTGGCCCCGAACGAACGTTCATCTTCATTCCCGGAAATGGCCAGCTTTGCACGCGCAAAGCTTCCACATTCAACGTATTAATCTCGTTTTTAATAAGTATGTCATTGACACTTACTGCCATCGGCCCAGGAAAACCGGTAATCACAGCAGGTGCTGTTTTGGCGTCATCACCGTAAAGCTCATAGAGCTGAGCGTAGTAAGTGCTCTCCACTTCTTCGGCGACTTTGAACCAGTAAACGCTGTAAATGCCAAATAGCCCCGTCAGCAAAACAAATGCGCTAAATAACACCGCCCAGCCCGATTTTTGCAACGCGGCTTTTTCTCGTGCCTCGTTCATAAGGCTAAGCGACGCGGTTTCCACCTCTTTCTCAAGCTTCTTCATCAGCTTTGCGCGCTCCAGCCCCGGCTTGATCGGCGGCAGAAATTCAAAAATCACGGTTCCACTCGACTTCCAAAACCCATTGCGCGGCCAAAACATCCCGGCATTCATCGCCATAGGAATGATAGGCAAACCAGTGGCCTCCTGCATGCGCGCAACGCCAACCTTGTAAGGCTTTTCTCCGGTCGTCGCATCCACACTGACGCGTGTTCCTTGAGGAAAGATAATAATCGGACGCCCTTGTTCTTTCACGCGGATCGCACCGTCTTGAATAGATTTCGAAGCCGCCTCGCGCGAACTGCGGTCAATCGCAATCACATCGGTCTTCGCCAGATACTGCCCCCATAAAGGAATGCGCAAAAGCTCCTTCTTTAGAATGATGGCAGGGTTTTTAAAAAGCATATGCAGCTTCAGAGTTTCATAGGCCGACTGATGCTTGGCCGCAACAATATAAGAACCGTCTTTAGGTAAATTCTCCAAACCACGAACTTCATAGCGCAGACCAAGAATATTCCGTTCAAGAAATGCATTGATACTCACAAATCCCGCCACAATCGCCATCGTGCACCCACGCGGCAAAATAAGCGCAGGCAGGCATGCAAAACACGCCACCGCCGTCAGGCCGTAAAAGCAAATATTGTAGATTATGGAGCGTATATAGACACGTTTCATCAGGCGGAGAGCATAAAGGCTAAAGACGTCTATTGAAAGGAAAATAAGAGCTGTAGCCCGCGCCACATAACCTTGTGGTACTCTTCAAACAACAGCTCCCATATGCGCCGCTCACCCACATCCAAATTGTCCTGCTGTATGGGATATGCCGTGATTTCCACATCCGGCAAAGCCGCTTTGAACTCCAATGTCGCGCGGGGCATATGATAATTCGACGTCACCAGAATAATGCTGGCAATATCGTTATTTCTAACCCATTCTTGGCTCTCTTTGGCGTTCTCGACCGTCGTCGTTGATTTCTTACCCAGCACGAGGCAGCACGGTGGCAGCGCAGTATCTCCGTGCCAGCGCTCGAAAATATCGCTGTTTTGCACATCGGGATGCACACCGGAAATGAACAGCGTATTCGCTTTACCCTGTGCAAACAGGCCGAGCGCCTCATCAATGCGGTTAAGACCACCCGTCAGCACGATAATCGCATCGCTTGTGTGAATATTATCCACGCTTTTGCGTGAAAGGCTCTGAAATGAAAACACGGCAAATCCGATGAGCCAGCACAGCACAAACAACAAAACACCCTGACATACACGTCTGAATAAAAGCATGTGATTGTTTTACGGCATTCGCGATAGCACACGCAAGACCGTAATGCGTGCTGTCGTCGCTGCGATGATACAAGCCAGAACAGGAAGGAGGATAAGCCCCACATATTCGCCGAGGCTAAGCGAAAATCCTGGCAGCAATCCCGCCTGTGCATTGCCGATCACAAGGCTTAGCATCAATAACATAAACGCACCGCTCAAAAGCCCGCATATCCCTCCCTGAAAACCAAGTATCATCGCATGACGTTGAAACTGCGAAGAAATATACCCATCGCTCGCCCCCATAAGGTGCAGTAGCTCGACATCCGGCTTGTGCTCCGCCATGCGTGAGCGGATAGCCCCGGCAATTGCCACGATCCCTGTCACCGCAATAATGATGGTGACGATGAGTGTTGTGAACTTCAAAGACCCGATCAGCCCTAGCAAATCGCCCAGCCAATCTTCATGCGTGTCCACGCGGATGCCCGGATAAATCTCCTTCAGCTCGGCATCAAGCCGGCTCATCATCCCCTCATCCTTATCGTAAGTCTGAACAGCGATAAGGGCTGGTAAAGGCATATCATCTAGCACAACATCATCCCCTAGCCACGGCGCGACGAGATCATGAATGGCTTTATCATCCAATATTTCAAAGCTTTTAACAGCGTTATTATATTCAAGTAAGCTCTTAACTTCAGACTTTAAATTATTGATTTTGTTTTTATCTAATAGATTCCCAACTTCATCTTCAACAGGGATTTCAATCGTAATCTTATTCTCCAGCCCCGAAGACCATCGCGCCGTCATATCACCCAGCGCAAACCCCGCCGTTAACGCCAGCACAGCCAAAAACGTCATCAGCGCGATGAGCAACACCAAAAATCCGTTACTGGGGGAATTATTCAGCGGCAAATCATAACTGCGCTTGTCTGAAACGCCTAGGCGCTTATCCCCACCTCTGAAAACATGCTGCGTGAAGGTCATGATCAATAAACCCCTTCAATCTTTTGCCGGATAAAATTCTTCGGCTCATACACATGAAGCTGCCCTTGCTCTAGCAAAAGGCGCGGGTGATTAAACTGATCCATAATCGCCTGGCTGTGCGTGGCGATCACGATGGTCGTGCCCATACGGTTGAGCTGCTCAAACAAATTCATCAACCGCAGAGAAATCGCGTCATCAAGGTTTCCCGTCGGCTCATCCGCCAGCAACAATTTCGGCCGCGCAATCACCGCACGCGCAATCGCGACGCGCTGCTGCTGCCCGCCTGAAAGCGTCAGCGGCAGGGATTTCTGGTAATCGCTCAGCCCCACCCATTCCAGCAATTCACTCACATTGCTGCGAATTTCTTTTTCAGGTTGTCCGATAATACGCAGGGGCAGGGCGACGTTGTCAAACGCCGAAAGATGCGGCAAAAGGCGGAACTCCTGAAACACCACACCGATGCGTTGACGCAAAGCACCGATTTGCGTGCGCTCCATGCCGTTGATATTCTGCCCGAACATGGTCACCAGCCCGCGCGTGGGTTTAAGCCCAAGATACATCAGCCGCATGAGAGAGGTTTTTCCCGCGCCGCTTGCCCCGCTTAAGAAATGAAAAGAGCCCGGCTCCAGCGCGAAATTAATATCGCTGAGCACCTCAGGGCCAACGCCATAGCGCAATCCGACATGCTCAAACTTAATCATGAGCCTGCCCCATCCAAACCACAGACCAAAATCTATGGTTTTTCAACGTCTCGCGGTTTTTGCTTGTCCAGAACATATTGTAACGCATTACTTTTTTTATACGGATTTGTCACGGCCTGCGCGGCTTTAAGCGCTTCGCCCAGACGCCCCTGATCGGCCAATATCTTCGACACTATACTATAGCTTTTGTTTCGATAAGCACTGCTTTCAATATATCCAATGCTTTTCATCGCCGCATCAAAACTCCCGTGTTCAGCCTGAATCTCTGCCGTCTCGCCATAGGCTTTGTGCCGCAAGGCATCATTCTCCATATCCTTGGCCGTGGCCCATGCCCCTTCGTCATCCCCGGCAAAAGCCTGCGCCATCGCGATATAGGTCAGTGCAATCGCATAAGAGGGCGGATGCTCAATGGCCTCCGCACGGCTTCGTAAATCGGTAAAAACCTTCCCGGCATCTTCCGCGCTTAAACGAAGGTCTGCCACCGCCATGCCAATCCCGCGGATGGTCAGCGCTTTGGTATCGGGTTTTTCAATTTTATCCAGCACCGCCAACGCATCGCCAAAGCGATTTTCAAACGCCAGCGTTTTCGCAAGCTCGCGGTATGTTTGATCCCGCCAGCTCGGATTGTCGATCTTCGCTGCTTCGGCCGAGAGGCTCTCAATCACGCAGGCGCGGTTGTCAATTGTGCAGGGCGCCGCTTCTTCCTGCGCAAAGGCCTGTACAGAAAAACCGATCACAAAAGCAAAACCAACGATGAACGCACGCATATACGGATGCCCTCTAGAAAAGTGTTAAGTTTTAGAATACCATCCTAAGTGTAGATATCTATTCTAATCAAACAATAAGCTTACATGATTCTCACTTGCCCCCAATGCGCATCGCGCTTCATTCTCTCCGCACAGGCCCTCGCGCCTGATGGGCGGCGCGTGAAATGCTCAACCTGCGATGAAATCTGGTTTCAGGAACCCGATGAGGATGAAATACATGATGACGGCGAGGACGGCGAAGTTACCAAAAATGAGGATGGCGACATCGTCATGGAAGATGTTGTAGGGGAGGATATTCCCGATGCCGTGAAACCCATTCAGCAAGATGATCGAGAACCCGCCTCGGGAAAAGTGCGCGCAGATACGCCGCCTGGCACTTTAAAACCGCAGGCGATCGCCATCGCTGCCGTCCTATTCCTCATTCTCTGCGCGCCCATTATCGTGCTGAAAGGTCCAATCATGCGCGCTTGGCCCGAAGCGATCGTCTTCTATGAGGCCATTGGTGGTGAAACCTCAATCCCCGGCGAAGCCCTCGTCTTCGATAAGGTCGAAGCAGAAATTAAGGACGATGAAATCATGCTTAAAGGGCAGGTCATCAATTTGACGTCGGAAGATAAAATTATGCCGATGATCGAAGTTGCCGCCCGGGACAAAGATGGGGAAGAGCTTTACCATTGGTATATCGCCCCGCCGCAGACTACGCTCAAGGCGGAAGAAACATTGCCCCTTAAGGCACAATATGCGTTTGATAAAGAAAGCCCGGTGGCGGATATCCGCGTGCGTTTTGTCCTGAAAACCGATGCAACTAAAATCGCTTCAACAAGCGGCGATAATACTCAATCTCCGGACGCGGGCGGTCAAGCTCACCCGCACGGCGACGCAGAAGCTGCAAAATCTCCTGCACACGGCGACGCTCCGCATCATCCGGAACCTTCACATTCGAATTCAACGACTCACCATTAGGGCCCTCCGGCCCGCCATAAGGCCGCCCAAGCGGGTCGTATTGCATCTGTCGGCTGCCAAAACCGATCATGAACCCTGTCATTTGCTGCATACGCTGTTGAAGCTGTTGTGCCAGCTGTTCCTGCGCATCTTTAAGATGCTCCAACGCCAGCTCTTGATGCGGTACGGCGCGTTGCGGTTTGTTCTCGCCAAGCGCACCTGATGACCCGCGCATTTCTTGCTCCGCCAACGCCATACCCGGCGGAATTTCACCAATCTTGTCATCCGCCGCCAGCATAAGTTGACCCAGAATATAACGCAGCGCCTCTTGCTCCGCCTTGTTGGCCTGCGTATTCACAAAAGGAACGTCTGGTGTCTCGCCGTTTTGACCGGGAGCAGGGGGCATGCCCTCCATACTCCACTCATCCATAACCTCGGGATCAGTTGGCAACGCCTCCCCGTAATCGAATCCCAGCTCGCCGAGCATCCCCATAATCTTGGCCTGTTTGCGCGTTTGCTCCAAAAGAGCTTCCTGACGTTTGATAAGCTCTTCCAGCTCATTAATGCCTTGCTCCATCATCTGCATATCCGAAGGCATCTGCGCGCGCATAGACGGGTTCAGCATGTCCATCAGCCGCTGCATTTGCGAAAGCATCTGTTGTGCGGCCGATTTATCACCGCTGCGCATCATATCTTCAAGCTGATTGAGAAAATCCGCCAACGCATCGGGGTTCAAGCTTTGCGTCATCATTTCCGGCGACATAAACGGCATCTCCTCCCCGTTTTGCGCACGTTTTTCCATCTCCCGCGCCAGCTCTGAAAAATACTCAGCCATCGCTTCACGCAGCTCATTCATGAGCGCCGCAATTTCTTCATCAGAAATATTGGGATCATTCAGCGCATCTTCAAGCGCCTGCTGCGCATCTTCGAGATTGCGCGCCGCCAGCGTCAAATCGCCGTCCTCGACGCGCAAAGCCGTATCCCACATCAAGTCCATGACTTCACGGGCAATCTTAATCGAAGGGATGTTTTGTTCTAAACGCGACGCGGCCGAACGAATACCAAGATACGCAACGACATCGTTATGCAGCATCTCCTTCGCCGTCAATAAAACCTCAAGGTCATAGGCCGTTTCCGCATAAATCTGATTGCTTTCAGGTTGCCACGCCAGCTTCTTGCGCAAAGCCACAAGCGTCTTGGCAACGGGATGACGAAATTCGCGCTCCGGTAAGGTTACCCTGATCGACTCCAACGCCGTGCTCTGATCGATATGATCACGCGCCGTAAACGTAATCACCGCCGGCAAACCCGCCCAGAGATGCGAGGTTAAATCATACACTGGTGCAATGTCGAAATCCTGCCCGGCGGGCGAAACCACAAGCCGCTGCTCAAGTACTGAATCACCCAGCGGCGCATCTTCAACAATGTCATCGAGGCGCATACTCATATCCAGATATTCAACGCCGTAATCATCCTTAACCGAGAGCGAGAAGCGCAGCTCACCATTTTCTAAAATATTCGGCGTGTCTTCTTCCAAAGTAATGCTGGGCGGCGTATCGGCGATGGTCTCATACGGCCAACTGGCCAGCGTACGAAACCCTTGTTTAAGCGCCAGGTCCTGATCGACCGCAGGAACATTCACCTCAAGCCCGTAGCTCTTATCCGCGCTGCTGGTAAACGCATGCCGCGTTTCGCCAAGGTCCAAAACAGGCGCCCCCCAGCCGCGATGAACTATGGCCTTCAGCACGCTGCCCTGCGGAATCTTGAGCACAGTATCCTGCGTCGTCTTTTCATTGAGAATAAGCTGCGCGCCGCGCGTGTATTCGGGCGGTGTAATCCACAGCGTATAATGTTCCCTCTGCTCGGCATCAAACGGCCCGAAGGAAAACGGTGTAAGTCCGTCTTGAATGCGGTACCGCCAATCTGGCCCCGCCGAGATAATGCCTAAAATCAGCATCATAAAAACAACAAACCGCAGCGCATACGGGTCTTTATCACTCATAACAGCGCGCAGCTTTGCCGGACGCAAGGCCCGCAAAAGCGCCGTTAGCCTGAATTTTGCCTTGGCCCATAAATCACGCGCGCCGGGTGCCTGTGGGTTCACCAACCTGTCCCGCAGCCCCGTCAGTGGCCGCCCTTTAACCGCGCTGTCTTTTTCAATGCGCCGGTCAATATCGCGCAGACTCGGGATACGAAAACCCGGCACATCGCGATACACCAAAAACCCAACCCCGCCGATAAAAATAAGCAAAGCAAGCGCCTCGCCAAATCCCCCCAATATCGAAGGAATTTGCAAAAGCCAGAGAGAAGCAAAGAAGGCAAGGAAAAGGACAATCCGCCACAAGGCTTCGGTAAGCCGCTCGAACATGATGAAACTGCCGCTAAGGATGCGTAAGAATAAAATTCTGTAAGGCAGTTTTAAATGCATTTATATCCAATCAGGGATGGTTTCTGCTTTCAGTATATCATCATATGTTTGACGCGGACGAATAATGGCGCACTTGTCCCCATCAACCAAAATCTCGGCTGGGGCAAGGCGGGTATTATAATTCGAAGACATACAAAACCCGTACGCCCCCGCGGATTTGATCACGGCCAGATCGCCACGCGCCATCTCCGGCAATTCGCGGTCATGGCTGAATGTATCACCCGTTTCACAAATCGGTCCGACCACATCATAAACTTGGGGCGCGGCATCCCGGTTTTCAACCGCTTCAATCCCGTGATACGCATCATAAAGCGTCGGACGAATGAGATCATTCATCGCCGCATCAATGACCAAAAACTTGCGCTCCTGCGTTTCTTTTACATACAAAACTTCGCTGAGCAGAACCCCGGCATTTCCCACAAGGTAACGCCCCGGCTCCATAATAATCTCCGTCCCCAAAGGCGCGATAATATCACTCACCCAAGACGCATAGGCATTAAGGTCCAAAAGCTTTTCATCCTGATAAATGATCGGAAAGCCGCCGCCGATATCAAGCCGCGCCACGGTGTGCCCCGCATTCCGGATTTGCTGGACAATATCCGGCAGCTTCTCAAACGCTTCCTTGAATGCCTCCACTGTAAAGACCTGCGATCCGATATGCATCGACAGACCAAGCGCTTCCACATGGCTCATCTCCTGCGCGATGGCAAAACCTTCAAGAACGCGTTCAGGCGAAAGCCCGAATTTGTCGCGCGCCCGCCCGGTTGAGATTTTGTGATGCCCACCGCCGCTGACATCCGGGTTTAGACGAAAGACAACACTGGCCTTAATGGCAAGGTCTGCCGCAATGCGCTGAATATTCTTCAGCTCAGGCAAGGATTCCACATTGAATTGATGAATACCGGCCTCAAGGCAGGCCGCAATCTCCGAATCCTGCTTACCCACACCCGTCGATACAATGCGCGCCGGATCAAACCCAGCCGCCAGCCCACGCCGAAGCTCGCCTTCGGAAACAATTTCCAGACCACTACCCAAAGAATTAAGCAATTTCAAAACGGCAATATTACTATTCGCTTTACACGCATAACACAGCAAAGGCTGACGATCTGCCGGCAAAGCTTTCTCCATCGCTCCGGCCAGCGCGGCATATTGCGCGCGAATAACCCCGGCTGAATACACATAGCTGGGCGTCCCAAATTCTTGTGCAATCTGGGGCAACGCCACGTTATCCGCGTGCAAAACGCCGTTTTTCTCTTCAAAGCCTGTCATAATAGACCCTTTACCTATTCAGCCGGATATGTCCGCGGGAAAGTATTATCATCAGCCCCTTGCGGAGCCTCTATGTACTTGGGTTTTACCCCGCATCCTGATATGATTATACCGACAAAAATCATTAACACTATTTTGCGCATACGTTTATAAACTCTTGTTAATCTTCGCTTGTTATTATCTATTATGAGCAGAACTAAAAGAAAACCCTAAAGATGTCTGACGATAATCAATCCATCGCTACAAAAATCACGCAAGACCAGCTCGACGCGCTTGTAAATCTGCATAAACGCTTTTTAGACGGGCGTATTGGTGGTCGCCGTGCATCTCTAAAAAATACTAATTTAACAGGGCTTTCGCTTAAAGGACAAACTTTAAAACAGGCCAATTTCCTGGGTTGCACCATGGTGTCTATGGACCTTTCCGGCGCGAATTTCCAGGAAGCCTCTTTGTATGCCTGTGACCTCAGCTTTTCGAACCTCGATAAAACCAGTTTCGTGCGCGCGGATTTGCGAGGGGCTAAAATCGAGAATGCCAGCCTCGAGGGCGCAAACCTTGAAAAGGCGGACCTTCGTATTGGCGGGATCAGTGATGCACAGAATTTCAGCGCGGGCGACGCCGTGAATTTCCGTGGTGCGAATCTCAGCGGCGCTAAGCTCGCCGGGACAGTAGCCTCTAATGCAGATTTTTCTGACTGCATATTGGTTGGAGCCAATATGAGCGGCGCTGATTTACGCGGAGCACAGCTCGAGGGAGCCGACATGACCAAAGCCGATTTCGGTGGGGCGCAGCTGATGGGCGCAAATATGAAATCCGCCATCCTCACGGGCGTAAACATGGAATTCATCATGAGCGCGGGCGTAGAGATGGAGGATGCCATCACTGACGAAAAAATCGGTATGTCCGTATCTGACCTAGATGAACCGCTCGAAAAACTCATCGAGAAGCATCGTGTTTGGGTTGAAACCGCCGGACAGCAAGAAACACAACTGGACCTCAGCGGGTATGACCTGCGTTCGCTGCAAAGCCTCAAAATGGAGAAACTTACGGCTATCCGCGCGATAAAAACCAAGTTCTTCGGTATGAATTTATACAAAGTAGAATTGCAAAGCGCGACTTTGGATGAAAGTGATTTCCGTAACTGTGACTTCGAAGAGGCCGATTTGCGGGGCTCCAGCTTCAAAAATGCCAATTTCTCCCATGCCAAAATGAAAGGTGTAAAAGCTAGCGCCCTCATGTTGGGCGGCGGGGGCGGGACCTCTCGCTTCAATCCTTGTAATTTCGAAGGTGCGAAGTTCAGATATGCGGAGCTCTCCGGCGCTGCGCTCAAAGACGCGAACTTCAAAGGCGCGGATTTATCTTATGCGAACCTCAGCGGCGCTGATCTGCGCGATGCGGATTTCACCGATGCCAAACTGACCGGAGTTACACTCGACGACGCCGAAACCGCCGGCGCCATAGGCCTCACCGCCCAATCTGACCGCCCAATTTTTAAGATTCCTGGGAAATAAAAAGCTTAAAGCTTGCCTTCCAATTCCGGCACGGCGTCAAACAAATCCGCAACAAGTCCGTAATCGGCAATTTGGAAAATCGGCGCTTCTTCGTCTTTGTTGATCGCGACAATAGTTTTGGAATCCTTCATCCCGGCGAGATGCTGGATCGCGCCGGAAATCCCGATCGCCATATACAGCTCGGGCGCAACGACTTTACCGGTTTGTCCGACCTGATAATCATTGGGTACATAACCCGCATCTACTGCGGCGCGCGACGCACCGACAGCCGCGCCAAGCTTATCGGCCAGCTTCTCGATAATCGCAAAATTCTCCGCCGAGCCAACGCCGCGTCCACCGGACACAACGATTTTCGCCGCCGTAAGCTCTGGACGATCCGATTCGGAAAGCTCCACACTGACAAAGCTCGAAAGCCCGCTATCGCCCTGGCTTGCAACATCTTCAACCGGCGCATTCCCGCCTTCGGCTTTAACCGGATCAAACGTCGTCCCACGCACAGTGATGAGCTTAATGGTGTCAGAAGACTTCACGGTCGCAATCGCATTCCCCGCATAAACCGGGCGCTCAAACGTATCGGCATCAACAACCGCAGAAATATCGGAAATCTGCTGCACATCCAAAAGCGCCGCCGCGCGGGGCAGGATATTCTTTCCAAATGTCGAAGCAGGCGCCAAAACATGCGTATACCCCGAAGCCAGCTCTTTGATCACAGGCGCAATATTCTCCGCCAATCCGTGCGCAAGCTCGGCTGCGTCGCATTTTAAAACCTTTGAAACGCCGTGAATTTGGCTCGCCGCGCTCACTGCGCCATCAACACCGGAGCCGGCAACAAGCAAATGCACTTCGCTGTCCAACTGCCGCGCCGCGCCAATCGTATTCAGCGTCCCGCTTTTGATCTCTCCGTTTTCATGTTCCGCAATAACAAGAACTGCCATATCAAATCACCTTCGCTTCGTTTTTCAATTTATCAATCAGCTCATCAACGCTCGCAACCTTGCCACCACCTTTGCGCACAGGCGGCTCCACGACCTTAACAACGGACAGGCGAGGGGAGATATCAACGCCAAGATCCGCAGGTGTGATTTCCTCGAGAGGCTTTTTCTTCGCCTTCATAATATCGGGCAGCTTCGCATAGCGCGGCTCATTCAAACGTAAATCGGTCGTAATCACGGCGGGTGTTTTGAGCTCAAGTGTCTCAAGCCCGCCATCAATTTCGCGCGTAACCTTTAAAGACCCGTTGCCAAGCTCAAGCTTGCCCGCGAAAGTGCCTTGCGCCCACCCAAGCAAAGCCGAAAGCATCTGTCCGGTTTGATTGGAGTCGTCGTCAATCGATTGCTTGCCCATGATCACAAGATCAGGCGATTCTTTATCAACCAACGCCTTCAGCATTTTAGCCACGGCCAGCGGCTCAACGCCGCCCAAATCAATCGGCGCATCGGTCTTTACCAATATCGCGCGGTCCGCACCAATCGCCAGCGCGGTCCGCAGCTGCTCTTGCGCTTTGTCAGGGCCAATGGAAACAGCGATGACTTCTTCGGCCTTACCGGCTTCTTTGAGACGCACGGCCTCTTCAATGGCAATTTCGTCAAACGGGTTCACCGACATTTTCACATTCGCCAGCTCAACCCCGCTCTGATCGGCTTTCACGCGGATTTTCACGTTATAATCTACAACCCGCTTAATGGGGACGAGTATCTTCATATGAGTATTCCTCTAATGGTTAGAATCAACCTTGTGATGAGAAGTATGCCAAGGCAAGCATGAGGAGGGCAAGCCCCTGAAGCCCGACGCGGGCCTGCATGAGCTTATTACCGTATTTTTTGTTAAATTCACCGCCTTTGATCATGGAGAATATTCCAAGTCCGAGGACGCCAACAACGGATAATCCGGCAAAGATAGCAGCGATGACGAAAACAGTATTCATGAGTCAGATGTTAGAGCTTTTTCGCGCTGAGTAAATAGTTCACATCAAGATCATGTGAAGAAAGTGCGAATTCATCTTTGGCGGGATTATAAATAAGCCCGGTAACATTATATGGGTGAAGTCCTGCTGTGCGCGCAAAACGCGATAACTCGGAAGGTTTGATGAACTTTTGATATGTGTGCGTACCCTTCGGTACCCAGCGTAAAATATATTCCGCTGCGATAATACCCAGCAAAAAGGATTTCGGATTGCGGTTGAGTGTTGAGAAAATAGCAAGCCCGCCCGGCTTCACAAGTTTTGTAACGCTTTCAACAAAGGCAGCCGGGTTTGCGACATGCTCAATAATTTCAAGGGCCAGAACAACGTCAAACTGACGATCGATATTTTCTGCTGCGATAGCCTGATAATCAATCTCCAGCCCGCTTAGCTGCGCATGCGCGCGCGCCACTTCGATGGCCTGTGCATCGGCATCTGCGCCGCTAACACGGCCGCCCAGCCGTGCCAAAGGCTCACACGCCAGACCGCCGCCGCATCCAATGTCCAAAATATCCAAGCCGTCCAAGGCTTTCAGGCCCTGTATATCGCGGCCAAAATGCTCACAAATTTGCTGCTTGATATAAGTAAGACGAACAGGGTTCAAACGATGTAAAGGTTTGAACGGCCCGTCCTCGTCCCACCACTGGGCGGAATCTTTTGAAAAGTGTTGAATTTCGTTTTGATCAACGCTATTAGTCATGTCCTTTATTTAAGCGTGCAAACACGCAAAGTCGAGAAGAATTACTATAGAAGAAAAAGCGTATGACATTGATCGTAGCAAAATTTGGTGGAACCTCTGTCGCAGACGTCGAGCGTATTCAGCTTGCGGCGGCTAAGGTTGCACGTGAAGTCGAATCCGGGCATAAGGTCTGCGTCGTCGTCTCCGCCATGTCCGGCGTGACAAACAGCCTTGTCGGGTATTGCGACTCTATCTCCAAAATTTATGATACCCGCGAATACGACGTTGTTGTCTCCAGCGGGGAGCAAATCACAGCCGGCCTCATGGCAATGGCGCTGCAAAAGCATGGCGTGGCCGCGCGTTCATGGCTAGGCTGGCAAATTCCGTTTAAGACCAATGAGCAGCATGGAAAAGCCCGCATCGTAGACATTAGTACAGATATGTTGCACGAACGCCTTAATAAAGGCGAGGTTTGTGTTGTTCCGGGCTTTCAGGGCGTTACAGACGCGGAAAGAATCTCAACACTGGGCCGCGGGGGCTCTGATACTTCAGCGGTGGCTTTGGCGGCTGCTTTGGGCGCAGATCGCTGCGACATCTATACAGATGTGGACGGCGTGTACACCACCGACCCTCGCGTTGTGCCGCAGGCCAAAAAGCTTAAAAAAGTCTCATTCGAAGAGATGATGGAACTCGCGTCTCTGGGCGCAAAAGTCCTGCAAACACGCTCTGTGGAAATCGCGATGAAACAAGGCGTAGCCCTACAGGTGTTATCAAGTTTTGAAGACCATATCGGCAGCGACCTGCCGGGAACATTAGTTGTAAATGAGGTGGAAATCATGGAAGAAGAACTCGTAAGCGGCATCGCATTCAGCCGCGATGAAGCAAAAGTCACATTACTGCGCGTCCCCGACGTACCGGGCGTAGCAGCAAAAGTGTTCAGCCCGCTCGCAGAAGCCGCGATCACCGTCGATATGCTCGTGCTAAACCTCGCCGCGGAGGGCAAAACAACAGACATCACCTTTACCATCGGCCGCAAAGATCTGCCTTTGGCGGTGGAAACACTGGAAAAAGCTGAGCTGGAATACGAAAAGCTCGTCACTGCCGATAACGTGGCGAAAGTCTCCGTCGTTGGCGTGGGTATGAAAAGCCATTCCGGCGTAGCGGACAAGATGTTCCAGACACTGGCCGATAAAGGCATCAACATCCAGGTGATCTCAACATCCGAAATCAAAATCAGTATTCTGGTTGAAGAAGATTACGTAGAGCTTGCTGTGCGCGCCCTTCATGCGGCTTATGGCTTGGAACAATAAGTCTCTGGAAGTTGCAGGCTATTTGATTTAAACTCACAGCCATGGCTGAACCAGCACCAATGCATCCCGGAAATGATATCAGTAATTTGCCAGTCGGCGAAATACTGCGCCGCACCCGTGTGCATTACAACCAATCCCTTGATGACGTTGAGAAAAACCTGCGTATTCGGGCGGAACAAATTCAGGCTATAGAAGATAATGACATCGAAAAACTGCCTGCGCGGGTTTATGCTATTGGTTTCGTAAGGAGCTATTCCGAATATCTGGGCTTGGACGGCGGTAAAATGGTGGAGCTTTTCAAGGCGCAGTCTGCCGGGCATACCCCGCCGCCGGAGCTGCATTTTCCCGTCGCAGCGTCAGAAAGCAAAGCACCGCCGCTCTG
>CAYGNI010000021.1:0-22042 GCA_964351195.1 uncultured Micavibrio sp. | reverse complement strand
TCTGCGACCATTTGGCGGCAGCGCGCTTCGTATTCGGGTTCGTCGGGTGCGGCTTCTCCGCGGATGATGAGCGCGATGTCCAGACCCTGCTGTTTGGCGTGGGCTGTCCATGTGATGAGCGTATCCAGCCCTTTGCTGGGGTGGATGCGGGCGATAAAGCCGAGTATGAAGGGGCGCGGGGATGGCGGGCGTTTAGGCAGGATTGAGCGGTCAGGGATTTCGATACCGTTGAAAATGACCTCTACATTGCGGGGGAGTTTTTTGCATGGCCAGCATGGGCGGGAAACGAGGATGACTTTGTGCGCGATGATTTGCGTAGCCTTCCAGAAGATTTTTTCCTGCGGGGTGTGCGGGATTGAGCGGTAGTGGATAATCACTTTGGGGCCGCCGATCAGCCGCGCGAGGCAGGCGACACCGTGGGCTTTGAGGCCGTTGGAATGGACGGCGGTTGCATCGGTGGATTTGAGCTGGTGGGCGGCGGTGAGTGCGTCCGTGAAGGTGCGCAAGATATCGCGGAATTTGAACGGGCGGCGTACGGTGAGAACGCGGCCGAAATCTATGGTTTGTGTCTGGATGGCTTTATCGCGGGCGGCCTGAAGAAGCGGGCCTTCGCCCGGCGCGGCGAGGATGGGCGTGATGTCTGGCGCTGCCATGGCATCTAAGAGCGAGCGTTCTGCCCCGCCTTTGAAATAATCGACATCAGAGAGGAAGAGGATTTTCATTTGCTTTTTACTCTCTCTTTGAGGGATGCGGGATTGAGAAGCCAGAGTGCTGCGGCGTATATGACGAGGCCGAGTGGAACATTCAGCAGAAGTGAGGGTGAATTTAAGATCATTAATACGGCGCTCATGATGAGCGCGGCGAGTGTGATTTTTGTGAGGTCCATGAGCGGCACAGGCATGGGGAATATTTTGCGGCTGACGAGCATGGCGGCGATGAATAGGAAGCCATAAGCGGCGGCAGAACCCCAGATGGCACCCATCGCGCCGAGGCTTGGGATGAGGGCGATGCCGATGCCTGCGTTCAGAAGAAGCGCGAGCAGGAAGGGAAATGTCATCAGCGCAGTGCGCTTGGCGAGGTTGAAGGCGAGGATGACGTAGTATTGTGTGACGCAGTTCAGCACGGCAATAGCGGCGAAGAGCGGCATGGTCTGCGCGGCGAAGGGGCGGAAATCTTGACCCAAAAAGAGAGTGGTCAGCGGGGCGCTTAGCACTGCGAGGGCGCAGGCGGCGGGGCAGAGAATGGCCCAGAGCGCGGTGATGTTAGTGCGCAGCTGCGTGCGTGCGGCGTCTTGCCCTTCGTGGTCCAGCGCCTTCACGGCCAGCGGGTATGCGGCCATGTGGATGGCGGAGGCGATCATGATCAGGATTTTATTCGGGATATCCTGCGCGGCGGCGTAAAGCCCTGTGACTCCTTCGCCAATCATGGCACCCAGCAAAAGCCTGTCGGTTACCTGAATGGCGGATTGAATGCCTAGCGCGGCGATGAGCGGCAGGCCGAAGGCGAGGATGGCACGGATTTGGGATTGGGAACGTGTGCTCACGGAAAAACTTTTGAAATCGGGGCTTATGGCTATGCCTATGATGGATGCGAGGATACAAGCGGCCAATAAAGCCCATAGTGCGCCATCAACGCCAAAGCCAGCTTTGATGAGGTATGCGCCGAGGGCGAGCGCAATCAGGGGTTTTAGAAGATTTAAGGCGACGAAGATTTTGAGCGATAAGCGAATACGGGTCATGAGGATGACGAGATTGGAAAGTGCTTCGACGGCGGCCAAAAATCCAACAAGGCCGAACATGGGGTGGTAGAAATGCCCGAGCGCAGCGCATACAACCGCAATTATCATATAGAGCATGAATGTGTTGTTGAAATAAGTTTCGTCGGTCTCGGTTTCTTTATCCGTGATATGGCGCATGAGGGCGTGGCGGAGCCACATGAAGCCGAAAACATCCAGAAAGCTGACGATTGCTATGATGATGGCGTATACGCCGTATTCTTCAACATTCAAAAGCCGCGTGAAAACGGCGATTGTGGCGAAGCTCAGCAGCCCCTTGATCAGGATTGTGATACCGAAAATGAGGCTATGGCGGGCGAGCATCAGGCGGCCCTCCGCATCGTTGGAACGCGGGTCAGCATCATGCGCAGCGTGAATTCCAGAATGATGATAAAGGCGATGAGAAGCATCGGTTTAAGGCCGAAGACGCTCCAGATGTAGCCTTGGTTCAGGCCATAATTGCTCCAGACCAGAAGCTTGGAGGCGAGGACGAGGCGCAGTGGGTTTACGGTGATGATGCCGAAATAAAGATACAGCAGATAGGCCGCGTGGATAGCGAGGAGCAGAAGGTATACGGGTATCATGCCGAACCAGCCGAAGAGCTTTAGGAGATAGGCCTCCATGGCCATTGTCAGGGTGACGCCGCGGGTTTTGTAATGGGCGTATCGATCAGAGGTCATGGTTTCGGCCATGAAATCCTTCGCCCCGTGATAGGGCGGCGCGTCAGAGAGGGCTTCGGGATTGGGGGAGATTATGGCCTTCAGGTTGTGCTCAATGCGCGGTGTGTCGAATGTGAAGAATTCATCGGCGTTTTGATCGGCGACATACCAGAGCTGGGCCTGAGAGGTTGCACGCTCTTGAAAGCGCTCTAGCGCGACGGTGGGGTTATCGAAGGCGCCGTAGACAATCAGGATCACGGGAATTGTGAGCGCCGTGAGGCCTGCGCCAATCGGGATGAGGCGCGAAAGCAGGGTTTTTTGATAGGACTCGTTCAACAGGAAAATCGGCGTGATGAAGGCGAAGCTCATGATCGCGATGGAGGTGAATTTTTCGGCGAATAAGAACGAGATGATGAAGAGCGCGGCGATTTGCACAAGCGCGACGGCTCTGGTTCTGCCGATTGTAATGGCGGTGATGAGGCCGAGGAACAGCGCGATGATGGCGCGGTTGCCGAGGAAGAAGAACAGGAAGCGGTTGTCGAGGGTTGTCCAGTAAAGCATGCGATCCATGCCGATCAGCAGCGGGAAGCCGTTTTTCAGACCGATGGCGAGGGCGAAGAGCAAGATGGCGGTGAAGGCCGCGAACAGGGTGTAAATCCACCATGCGCCCTCCTCGCTTTTGTGCAGAAGATCTTCGCGGCGCACGGGCTTGAAGAGTTTTGTGCCGCGATCCAAAAGCCAACACAGGGCGAGCAGCCCCACGGTATATAGCACGGCGAGGCGCACGAAGGCGCCGGTAGGCTCGCCCATCTGGCCGATTTCTGGCATGGCGCCGCCGCTTTCAATGGCGACGCCGGAGATCATGGTGGTGGCGCGGATGAAGACAAACCACAAAATGAGGATAAAGGCGGCGGGCCAGAAGCGGATGATCAGCAGGCATAAAGCGGCGTAATATATCAGCGCCGCGAGTGAGAGCAGCGGCGATATGATCGTGACGGAGGCGAGGCTGAGGACGCATAGAATAGCGAGCAGGCCGAGGGTTAGGATGGCGGCGGGAAGTTGCCGGCTTTTTATCACTTTTGGGATCATAAGGCCTCCCCCATGAGGGTTTTGAGATGTCCCTCAAATTGATCGGTGATGGCTGTGCGTGTGAAATCTTTTGCCTTGCGGGCAGCGGCCTTGCTCATCTTTTTGTAAAGCTCTGGATCCTGGACCAGCGTGTCGATAAAGCCTGATAAGGCCTTGATATCATGAGGATCGTAGAGGTAGCCGGTTTTGCCGTGCTCAACGATTTCCGGGATGCCGCCCGTATTCGCAGCGATCACAGGGAGGGCGTGGCGGTAGGCTTCGTACACCACGCGGGGCAAGGGCTCGGCATAAAGTGAGGGGCAAATGAGGATATCAATATCGGTGTAAAACGCTTCGGCATCGGTGTGGCCGAGATACTCAATTCGTTCATCAGAGTATTTCGCCTGCAGATTTTTGATAGTGGCCGGGTCGCCTGTGCCTGCGATTTTGAGATGCCAGTTTTTGGCGTTGAGGTGCCAGGTGGATTCTAGAAGCGATTCCAGACCTTTGACCTTATCGATTCTTCCTATAAATCCGATACGTACCGTATTATTAAAGTCGAGAGACCTGCACATGTAAATCGTATCATTGTCATTCATGTTAAATTGCACGGCGAAAGGTGTGCGCCCTGCACGAACGATCCCATGCGTTTTGTGAGCTCTCAAAACGTAATTGCTGTTGGCCAGGACCATATCGATGGCGCGGGATTGATGTTTTCGCGTGGCGGCGAAGGGTTTACAGCCGGCGCAAATCTCTGTGCAGGAATGGCCGTCTTTGAACATGCTGCTTTTGGGGCAGAGCAGGTAATAATCGCGCAATGTGTGGATGAGCTTTGCTTTAGAGCGCTTTATCGTTTTGTAAATTCCCGCCGACGAGCCGGCAATCACACTGGTGTTGACGATGTCGGGCTTCTCAATTTGTAAGATCCGCTTCAGATCATGCATGGCAAAAATATTATGAATATCAATGAGGTGCCAGAGGGCTTTGAGAATTGGGTTTTTGATTTTGTCCGTGACCCAGTAGAGATTGCGGATGGGGCGGGAGTAGATTTTGACGCCGTTTTGATTGGTGACGGTGCTTTGCTTGTCTTTGTTCAGGCGGACAACAACGACCTCGTAATCACGCTTGACCAAGCTTTCCGCGAGATTTCGGACAGAACGGCCGGAGCCTGCGCCGTCGGGATAGTATTCGGAAATCACAAACAGGATTTTCATGCCTTACGCGGGTTGGTTGATTTTGAGGATCCGGCCCGGGGCGCCGACAACAACGGCGTTATCCGGGACATCTTCGAGCACAACCGCATTGGCGCCGATAACCGCGTTTTTGCCGATGACGATATCGCCCAGAATACATGCACCGGCGTATATGATTGCGCCATCTTTGATTGTCGGAAATCCGAGCTCACGGCTACGTTCTCTTTGGCCCAAAGTTACGTTTTGATAGATTGTGACATCATTATAGATCACGGCGTCGGACCCGATGACGACACCCACAGGGTGCGGAAAGTGACAGCGATCACCAATTTTAGCGTAAGGCGGGATATCGCAGCCGCATTTGGAAAAGGCGTAACGCCATAAAGCGCGCGACAGCAGCCTTTTTAGACCGCCTTTGAGATAGAGGTTATTGGCCTTGCGGTGCGTATAGATGGCTAGAAAGGACGGATTCAGCCAGAGGGCTTTGAGGAATTGCAGAAAGCCGGGATCGGCCACGCCGCATGTTTTCAAATCTGATAGGGTTTGCTGATTCATGCCCTTATTTTAATATGCGCCGCGGCGCGTGCATACTACATAAATCGTTTTAAGCACAATGGCGATATCCAGCCATAACGACCAGTTGCGGATGTAATAAACATCGAGGTTCACACGCTTTTGATAGGAAAGCTTATTGCGCCCTTTTACCTGCCATAGTCCGGTGAGACCAGGCTTTACGTTTTGATAGGTTTTGGCGTGGACGCCGTAATGATGCATTTCCGCACGGGTTACGGGGCGTGGGCCGATGAGGCTCATCTCACCTCTCAAAATGTTATAGAATTGCGGAATTTCATCGAGGCTGGTTTTGCGAATAAAGTCGCCAAGCTTTGTAATGCGCGGGTCTTGGGCGAGTTTACGGGTTTCGCGCCATTCTTCCTGTAGTGACTCGTTTGTAGCCAGTATCTTTTGTAATACGTTGTCGGCGCTTGGGACCATGGATCTAAACTTCCAGCATTTGAAGGCTTTGCCATTCTTGCCGATGCGGGTTTGAGCATAGAGCGCAGGGCCGCCGTCCAGCGGGATCAGGATCATGAGGAGGATAAAAGCGGGTAAGAACACCACAAACCCTACCAACGCCCCGGCAATATCGACCGTACGTTTGAGCATGCTCCACAACGGGTGGTGGATTTTATAAAGGTCAGCCTGGGCTTTACTTAAGTTGACGGAAAATGGCATCGCGCGGGGCATAAGAGCGCTCCTTTTTATGGGGTTGAGCACTCAGACAAACACAATGCATGCAGTGGTATTATCGTGATGATTTTTTCTTTTGAGTCAAGCTGTTAAAGGACGTGGAGATGTTATGCCGAAATCAAAATATCGATGGCGTTGATGATTTTGGCCTTTGTCCTGGTTTCGGCGAGCGTCTCGAGGCGCTTGATGACGGCTTGGGTATATTCGCTCTGGTCAAGATGTGCGCCCAGAACGTTAGAGCCTTTGAAGAAGCTTTCAAAATCGATGCCGTAAAAGACTTTTAGCGTTAGGAGTTTTTCAATGGGAATGCGGTTTTGACCGGTTTCATATTTCTGGATTTGCTGAAAGGATACACTCAACACGCTCGCAACGGCCTTTTGTGTCAGACCTTTGTTACAGCGAATACGGCGCAGATTACGGCCCAGGTTTTGTGAAAATTCGTCGGTTGTGTGTGATTTTTCGTTTGTCATCTCGTCTCGCTCAGCTGTATAAATTTATACTATAGGTTGTATATTAGTTTCTTTTTTAGAAAACTCAAGGCAAAAATTTCCAAAATAGAAATAATTCTTTCTCTACTCTCGTGGCATAGTTTTAAATCATGGACTCTCAGTGGCTTAAGATACAATTCGACATTAACCCTGATAAGAGCAAGGCCGAGCTCGCCAGGGCGTTGGGGCTTGAACCGCCAGCGGTGAGCAAGATTTTGAACGGGGCGCGGCAAATCAAGGCACAGGAATATAATTTGATGCGTAAATTCTTTGGCCTGCCTGTGGATGGGGAGCATGCCACGCGGCCTTCCAATGACGGCTATAGGCTGGAGACGCTGGCGGGCGGACAAGGTCTTGAGGAAGATAGCGGACACGATGGGAGCTGGGTTATTCCTGCGGAGATTTTGAACCAGCGTACGCAGGCTTCTCCTAACCAAATCAAGATTTTCAAAGTGCAGGATCACTTTATGGAGCCGGAGTTCCGGCGCGGGGAGCATGTGCTTGTGGATTTATCCGATGCTAAGCCTACACCGCCCGGGAATTTCATCATTTCGGACGGGTTTGGGCATATGTTGCGCGCCTGCGCCTTCGCACCGAAATCCAATCCGCCGCAGATTAAAATCTCTGCCATGGCGTCGGAATTTCAGACGCAGGTTTTGGAAGCAGGCGACATTGATATTGTGGGGCGGGTTATTGCAAAGCTGCAGTGGCTTTAATCTTCGGCGACGTCAAACCATGCGAAGCTGGACGCGATAAATTCGGGGTTCAGCCATTTGGGGTTTGAACCGCCATAGACCAAAGGTTTTCCATCAAGATCGGTGATCATGCCGCCAGCGGCGCGTAGGACGGCATCGCCTGCGGCGGTGTCCCACTCACATGTCGGGCCGAAGCGCGGGTATATATCAGCCTTTCCGGCGGCTATAACACAGATTTTAAGGGAGCTGTTGCGGCGCACGACTTTTGCAACCTTATATCCTTGAAGAAATTTTTCGATTTTTGACATATCGGCGTGATGTACACTGGCGACGACGCTTAGGCCTTCTTTAGGCAGCTCGCGGATCTTGATGGGCTTTTCCTTATCGGTATCTTCGCGCCACATGATGGCTGTATCCGGTCCATGGCCTGCATAGAGTTCACCCAAAGCGGGCGCGTATACAACGCCAAGCACGGGGGCGTTGCCTTTGATCAGGGCGATATTGACCGTGTAATGCGGCTCGCCCCTGATAAAGCCTTTGGTGCCGTCCAGCGCATCAACGCGCCAGGAATATTCATGTCCTTCGAGGGATGGGGCCTTTCCGGCAGCCACGCTTTCCTCGCCGATCATGGGGATACCGGGGGCGATTTCGCTTAAGCGCTTTTCAATGCAGGCTTCCGCTTCCTGATCCGCCAGGGTGACGGGGGAGTTATCGCCCTTCTTTTCCGCCTCCATATCCTTTTCCCCTTCAAAATATTTAAGGGTAATTGCACCTGCTTCGATAGCGATGCGCCGGACCATATTGGTCAGCGCGCCCTGATTATCGAGCAGCTTTTGGGTTGAAGGAGGGAATGTGTTTGCGTTCATTTTTAGCACTTAAAGATTTAAGATTTTTCTATTTTTTAAACCACAACGATCACGACGCGCACAACGATAATCCCAAAAAATTTAAATTCGTTGTGTCCGTAGTGTCCGTAGTGGTTCAAATTTTATTTGCCTGCGGCGCTTTAACCTTTATGACCCGTATGCTTTGCGCCTTAGCGTCTTTGCGTTTCCTTGCGCAAAGTTCAATTTTTTAAACCGCGATTGCTTTTTCTTTCTTGGCGATATCCTGTGCGGCTTTAGCCTTCAGCTCGACGCGCTGCTCAACATATTGCAAGACTTGCTTCACGCAGGTATCGACATCGTTGTTTTGCGTATCGACGACCATTTCGGGGTTTGACGGCGCTTCGTACGGGCTATCAATTCCGGTAAAGTCTGAAATTTCACCGGCGCGGGCTTTTTTATACAGCCCTTTCGGGTCGCGCCCTTCGCAGGTTTCAAGATCAGCGGCCACGTATATCTCGTTAAATTTCTCCGGCGCGGCGACGCGGGCACGATTGCGGTCTTCCTGATACGGTGAGATAAACGCGGTAATGACAATCAAACCGGCATCGGCCATCAGCGCGGCGACTTCGCCCACGCGGCGGATGTTTTCGGTGCGATCCTCGGGCGAGAAGCCAAGATCAACGTTCAGACCGTGACGGACGTTATCACCATCCAGCACATAGGTGTGATAGCCCTTTTCAAACAAAGCTTTTTCCACCGCCATCGCAAGCGTGGATTTACCCGCCCCGGACAGCCCGGAAAACCAGAATATGCCGCCCTGATGCCCCATGGATTGCGCGCGCTTATCATCGGTGAGAAGCGAGTCCACCATATAGATATTTTGTGAGACAGGCGCGGAGCTGTGGCGTTGATCGGGGTAGCCCTCCATATTGATCGCCCCGCCCCCGGCAATATCATAGCCGTCATAAATCACCATACGGCCTGTGCGTTGGTTATCGGTATAGGGGTCAATGGGCAGCATGTCTTGGGCGCGGAAGGTCACTTCGCCGACCGCGTTTTTACCAAGCTCGCCCGCTTTTTCATTCTGCGCGAGATCGTCCGTGTCGATCACCATATCGATGGATTGCACGGTCACGGTAGCCTCGGCGGTGCCGTAGCGGACCTTATAGCTGTTCCCGACCTTAAGCGGTTTTGCAGAAAGCCAAAACAGATTGGAGCGGAACACATTGGAGAGCATCGGCGGGTTTTTCACGTGTGAGCCCATATGGCCGCGTTCAACAAAGATACGCTCATCCAGCGTGATGCCAATACATTCGCCTGCGCCCGCCTGCACTTTTGCAGAATCTTCGGGCCAGGTTTTGATCGCCGTAACGATGGCTTTTTCATTCGTGGGGGAGAAGAGGATTTCATCACCCTTGTTAATGATGCCGCTTTCAACGCGGCCGACAAGGATGCGCTCCTCGCCGAAACGATAGACATCTTGAACGGGGAAGCGCAGCGCGCGGGAAAGCGGCGGGCATTCATATTCGAATGCATCCAGAACATCGACAAGGGTTTTGCCCTTGTACCATTCCATGTTGTTATCGCCCTCGATGGATGTGCCGTCTTCCTGCAATGCTTTGGGGCCGCGCTGCGCGATCATATCGCCTTCGCGCGCGGAGATCGGCACAATGAAAGATGCGCTGAGGCCGATGGATTTGAGATACTCGTCAACTTGTTTGGAGACTTCGGCGAAGGTTTCGGTGGAATGATCAACCGCGTCCATTTTGTTGATGACAACGGCGACCTGACGTAGGCCCAGCAACGACAATAGATAAGCATGGCGGCGGGTTTGCTCGCGCACACCTTCAGAGGCGTCTACCACCAAAATCGCGGCATCGGCGGCGGCGGCGCCGGAGACCATGTTTTTCAAAAATTCGCGGTGGCCCGGCGCATCGATAATCACGTAATCACGTTCATCGGTGGAGAACCAGATTTGCGTGGTATCAATGGTGATGGCCTGATCACGTTCGGCTTGGAACGCATCCAGCACAAAGGACCATTCGAGCGCGTCTGTGCCGCGGCGTTTGCAGATGTCTTTGAGTTCCTCGTATTTGCCTTCGGGCAGAGAGTTTGTGTCATAGAGCAAGCGCCCGATCAGCGTCGATTTCCCGTGGTCAACGTGCCCAACGATCACGACGCGGAATTGATTAAAATTTCTTTGTGTTTTTTTATCTGTCATTTTTTAGTTCTCTGTTTTTTTTACCACTAAGACACTAAGAACACTAAGTTTCACAAAGAATTAATCTCTTAGTGAAGCCCGCATCTTTAAAATTTGTTCAAGCTCTTTATAGATTTAAAACATTAAAAACGCGTTTTTGTATTTTTTAAATCTATGAAGAGTGTTTTGCCTATGGCAAAACGATTTTAAAGATGCGGGCGCTTCGTGTCTTCGTGGTAAAAATTTACATGTATCCTCTCGCTCTTAATTTTTCGAAGCTGTCTTCCGTCTCTTTATCCATCGTGCGGCCGGCGCGTTCGGAGGTGTTTGTCGTTTCCAATTCCTCGATAATTTCCTCGATCGACGTGGCGTTGCTTTCAACCGGGAAGGTGATGTTCTTTTCCCCGAGCGAGCGGTAGCGCATCATCTTGCCGGTCTCTTTGTCTTCGCGGGCGAGGTAGAGCTCGCAAAACGGAATGCCCTCGCGTTGATGATACCGCCAGATGTCTTTTTCCGTCCAATGCAGGATCGGGTGAACACGTAAATGCGCGCCGCCTTTTTCATCGAACGGGAATTCGGTTTTGTATTGGTCCCAAAATTCGGGCGGTTGGTCTTTGAAATCCCATGAGCCGTCAAAAGAGCGCGGAGAAAATACACGCTCCTTGGCGCGGAGGCCCTGCTCATCACGGCGGATACCGCCAATCACACCTTTGAATTTTTGATCGGCCATCAAACCCTTTAGCCCTTCGGTTTTGCGCATCGCGGCGCGGGTATTGGGCGGCAAGGTCTGGTCCATGTCTTCTTCGGGCGGGCATTGCCAGTTGATGCAATCAAGATCCCATTCCTCGATCAAACGGTCACGGAAGGCATAAACCTCATCCATTTCCATACCCGTATCCAGAAGCGCAACGGGGAACGGCACACGGCCGAAAAACGCCTTGCGCACCATCCATAAAAGCGCAGTGGAATCCTTGCCGATTGACCACATCATCCCCAGGGGCGTGAGCTTATTATAAGCCTCGCGGATGATGTAAATGGATTTTGCTTCTAACTCGTCGAGATAACTATGCACGTGTAATGTCCTACTTATTCTACAATTCTGGCGTAAGACATATAGAACTGCAGCGCAGCGTTCAAGGGGAAATTAACTTTTATGCGTTTGAGACGGTTTTGTGCTCCGGCGCTGCGTTGGCATTGACGACGGGGCGACCGACGGAGACATAGTGGAAGCCGCGTTCCAGCATTTCTTTGGGCTTGTAGATATTGCGCAAATCGATGAGGGTTTTGGACTTCATGATCTCGGACAGGCGGGTGATGGAGAGCGCGCGAAATTCATTCCATTCCGTGATAATGACAAGCGCATCGGCGTCTGTGGCGGCTTGGTAGGAGTCTTTACACCATTCGATATCATTCAGACATTTTTTGGCTTCCTCCATGGCAACAGGGTCATAAGCGGCGATCTTTGCACCATGATCCTGAAGATACGGGATGATTTGCAGGCTAGGGGATTCACGCATATCGTCTGTGCCGGGCTTAAAAGACAGGCCAAGAACCGCTATGCGCTTACCTTTGATGTCGCCATCGCAAGCATCAATGACCCTTTGGGCCATGGATTTCTGGCGCTGGGTGTTGACCTCGACCACGGTTTCGACGATGTGCTGGGGGGCGCCGTGTTTCTGGCCGATTTGCGTCAGGGCCAGCGTGTCCTTAGGGAAGCATGAACCGCCGTAACCAGGCCCTGCATGCAGGAATTTTGCGCCGATGCGGCCGTCCAGGCCGATGCCTTTGGCGACTTCCTGCACGTTTGCACCGGTTTTTTCGCATAAATTGGCGATTTCATTGATGAATGTAATTTTTGTGGCCAGAAACGCGTTGCCCGCATATTTGATGATTTCCGCGGTTTCGGGCGTTGTGATGACCATGGGCGTTTCATTGATATAGAGCGGGCGGTACAAATTGCGCATGATTTCAGCGGCGCGTTCGCTCTCACAGCCGATTACGACGCGATCAGGGCGTAGGAAATCGTTTATAGCTGCCCCTTCGCGCAAGAATTCAGGGTTGGAGCAAACATCAAATTCAACGTCTGTCTTACCAAGTTTTTTTAGCTCTTCAGTGATGATTTTGTGGATTTCACGCGCGGTGCCCACGGGGACGGTTGATTTGGTGACAACCAACGTATAGCCGCTCATGGTGGCGGCGATTTCGCGCGCGGCAGCGTGGACATAGGTCATATCAGCCATGCCGTCGGAATGGCGGGACGGCGTGCCCACAGCGATAAAAACGGCGGCAGAACCTTCCATGGCTTGGGATAAGTCGGTTGTGAAGGATAAACGGCCGGCTTTGACCTGTTTTTCGACCAAATCGTCAAGACCAGGTTCGTAAATGGGGATTGTTCCGGCATTTAAAGCCTTGATTTTGCCTTCATCTTTATCGACGCAGCAAACATCGATACCAAATTCTGCAAAGCAGGTTCCGGATACCAATCCTACGTAACCTGTGCCAACAACTCCTATACGCATGTTCTAAACCTTTTATTGTTCCGTAATATCAAAAACCTATTAGATTTTTTGAGCTTTTTAAAGCTCTTGTTAAGAAAAATTGTTATATTCTGAAACAGAAGCCTTTCAATGGCTTAAAATACTCAAATAATGTGTACATTTCCGCTCATTATGCTTACACTCTCCCGACATAAAAAGTTTCATACGCGTAATTGATAAAAAAGGATTAGATATGGCTAAGAAAGATACCAAAAAAGCCGATAGCAAGGAGCAAAACAAAGATGAGGGCTCTGCAGCTCAAGCAGCGAATATGCCTTTATTCTACTCTGCTCCAACACCTCTGGACGCCAAGCAGCATTCTGGCCTGGCGCTGAAGAAAAATTTCGGCTTTGGATTTACAAAAAGTGTGAATGCGGTTCCGATCAACCTGATCGAAATGCCGCAGATTTGTCATTACTATCCGATCGCGTTCTCGCCAGATGGCAATGCGACGCCTGTGGCGATTTTGGGATTGCGGGATAACGAAAACCTGTTCCTGAAAAGTGACAATACATGGCTTGAGAATACGTATGTGCCGTCTTACATTCGCCGCTATCCGTTCATTTTCTCAGAGATGCCAGATGGTGATCAATTGACACTGTGTGTTGATATGAATGATGGCATTATTGAGAAAAAGGGCGAGCAGAAATTTTTTGAAGATGACGGTAAGCCGAGTGCGCTGTCTCAGAATGCTTTGGAATTCTGTAAGTCGTATCATGCGGCTGCGCAGCAGACTTTGGAATTTAGCAGGGCTTTGGCCGATTCAGGTTTGTTGGTGGAGCGTGAGGCGCAGATTAATGTTGCCGATAACAAGCGCATCAGCTTTTCCGGTTTTAAAATTATTGATGAGAAGAAGCTGGCCGAAATGGATGACAAGGCGTTCCTTGAGTGGCGCAAGAAGGGTTGGTTGCCGTTCTTGTATGCGCATTTATTCTCCGGCGCACAGTGGCAGCGTCTTTCCGCATTGCTGAATGGCAGCATGAAAGACCAAGCAGCATAAGTTTTACACAACATAAATGTCTTTTTGAATCAGAACTTTAGAGCAAAAGCTTTAGAGTTCTTTTTCATTTTATGGAATGGTTTCTTGAAAGACTCAATAAAGGGTGCTAATGCTTTTGTTATTCCATTATAAATGAGGTTCAAGACATGGCAAAAGTTGGTGCTCAAAGAGCGGCAGAACTCACCGGTAAATCAAAGTCAACCATTCAGCGTTCGATGAATAGCGGCAAGCTTTCTTATGAGCTGGACTCCAATGGGCGCAGGGTTATTGATGTATCCGAGCTTGAGCGGTGTTTCGGCCTGTCTCAGGAGTCATCATCCTCATCGCAAAGCTCCAACAATGCTTCTGTTGAACAAGAATTGATGAAAGCGCAAACCATGCTGGAGACCGAGCGCCTGAAGATGCGCATCAAGATGCTGGAAGATCAGATTGAAAGTGCCAATGAGCAAATTGATGATCTCAAGGCTCAGCGCGATCAGTGGCAAAAGCAGGCCTCGCAGGTTTTAATTACGAGCCAGTTCTCACAAAAGCAGGCCGAAGATCTGGCAGAGCAGCTTAAGGAACGCGAGCGCCGCGCCAAAGAACGCCGCGAGAAAATGAACCAGCAACGCCTTGAGGACAAAATGTCCAGGCTGGAAGCGCAGAATGAAAATTCTCATGATGAAGACGAAGAGGGCGATGGCGAAGGGTTTTCCTTTAGCGGTCTTTGGAAGCGCGCGAAGGGTTAGGAAGCTCTTTATTCCTTCTCACAAGGACATTCACCAATAGCTGTAAAAGATGCTATACTGATACGTATGGCGCGGATTTTCTTATTATTCTTGGTGGTTTTCTGCATGGCTGCAGCGCAGGGCTTTACGGTCTATGCGCAGGACGTGGTGGACGGTTCTGTGCCTGCGCTTCCCGCTATGCCTGAAGAAGATGTTTTGGCAGACGATGAGCCTCTGGCGAAAGAAGAGATTGTTATCCCGCTCACGCCGCCTGTTTCCCCGGCGCCTAATCCTTACGACGATATTCCCGACGCGTATATTGCCGAAGCGGTGGCCTTTGTGCAGGATTGCGAAAACAATTCCCGCACCAGTCTTTATTATGATTGCCGATGCATGGGCGCGGAGTATCTGGATCGCCGGATTGCCTTGGGCCCGGATGCGCCCGCATCGCAGGTGCAACTCAGGATTAATTCTGTTTGCGCAGATGGAACGGGAATTGCGGGTGATATGTATGAAAGCTGCACGGCTGATTATCTGACACTTCCACAAGGGTTTAAGGCAGAAGAGTTTTGCGCTTGTTATGCCAACACATATGCAAAATTTTTTGAAGGTCTTCAGGGGCCTTTGCACACCGAAACACATATTGATTTGATGACGCGGGCGCGGTTGACCTGCCGTGACCCCGGGCTGGCGCAGCGATTTTTCGGGCGTTAGATTAAACACGGAGCACACTGAGGTCACGGAGACATCTCAAAAAAGTTGAGTGCCGCAAGCAATATTATATTTTATGCATTTGTCGGGTTTATAATTATTGCGCCTTTCGGCGCGGAAAAACTGGGAAACTCCGCGCGCTCCGTGAACTCCGTGTTTAAAATTTTTTATGGTGCAATTCAGATATCCTTTGCGCCGGTGATGGCGATGGTGAGATGCGCTTTGGCCAGCGGCAGGATATTGGATTGGTAAAAGGCGGCAGTGTGTTGTTTTTGTTGATCGAATGCGTCATTGCCAGAGGCTATAGCGGCGGATTTTGCGAGCATCGCTGCTCCGGCGATAATCCCAAAGCCCTTAAGATACGGTGTGGCCATGGCTTGCGCGAGGTCGAAGTCTTTGTCCGCACCTGCTTTTAGCAGCGCGTTTGTGGCGTCCTCCAAAGCTTTGAATTCGTCGGTTAATGCATCGGTTTTGATGGTTTCGATATAAGCTTTTACGGCTGCGCCGCCGTCTTTGAGCGTTTTGCGCAAAGCAAGGTCCAGTGCCTGAATGCCGTTGGTGCCCTCGTAGATCGGCAAGATGCGCGCATCGCGATAATATTGTGCGGCGCCGGTTTCCTCGATAAAGCCGGAACCGCCGTGTATTTGGACACCGATTGACGTGACTTCTACGGCCATATCCGTGCACCAGGCTTTGACAATAGGGGTCATGACATCGACTTTATCTTTATCGCCGCTATCGATGGCCAACGCCGCGTCATAGGCCAGCGCGCGTCCTGCCTCGATTTGCGCCTTCATGCTCATCAACATACGCTGCACGTCTTTGTGTTGATCGATGGTAACGCGCTCACCTGTGGCGTTGGATTTGCCTTGCACGCGCTCGGCCGCGTAAGCTTTGGCGTGCTGGTAGCTCGCTTCCGCAATGGCGACACCTTGCAGCCCCACAGATAGCCTTGCGTTGTTCATCATGGTGAACATGTATTTGAGGCCCTCGCCTTCTTTTCCGACAAGATACCCGATCGCGCCGCCATCATCGCCATATTGCATGACGCATGTCGGGGAAGCATGAATGCCGAGTTTATGATCAAGGCCGACGCACTTTACATCGTTGCGCGTCATTCCCCCTTGGCCATCATCGAGGAATTTGGGCACGATAAAGAGGGAGATGCCTTTGACATCCTCACCCGCATCAGGAGTGCGAGCGATGACAAGATGGATGATATTTTCGGCCAAATCATGTTCGCCATAGGTGATCCAGATTTTCTGGCCCGATATTTTATAGGTGCCGTCTGCCTGCTTTTCTGCTTTGGCGCGGAGCAGCCCGAGGTCCGACCCGGCATGCGGTTCGGTGAGGTTCATTGTACCGGTCCATGTCCCGGTGATGAGCTTGGGGAGGTATTCGTCTTTTTGTTCTTGCGACCCATGCGCGAGAATGGCTTCAACGGCGCCTTGGTTGAGCAAAGGGCATAAGCCGAAGCTCATATTCGCGCCTTGCCACATTTCCTGAATGGGGAACGCCAAAGCCCAAGGCAGGCCCTGCCCGCCGAACTCTTCTTCGAACGGGACAGCGTTCCAGCCGCCATCGCGGTATTGCGCATAGGCTTCTTTCCAACCCGGCGCGGTTGTCACCTCATGCGCGTTCAACTTTGCGCCATGGATATCCCCCTCACGGTTCAAGGGTGACAGGACTTCGGAGGCCAGTTTCGCGGCTTCGCCCAATATCGCTTCGGTCGTTTCACGATCCAGTTCGTCATTTTGAAAGCCCAGAACATCGTGAAGAAGAAATTGCATATCTTGAATCGGGGGGGTGTAGTCGCTCATTTTTGGTCCTTTTAACGTTTTGCCTTTGCTTTGGCATGGGCATTGCAGATCAAAGTATAGAATAAATAGACAGTAAGATCATTACCCCATGAATAATTTATTAAATACTATACAAAACAGTGCTTTAGCGTCCTACACACAAGGGGCGTCCGATAATGTTTTGGGCGCGATCCAGCAAGCCAGCGTGAAGACGGGGGTCGATTTTGCCTATTTGCTGCAACAAGCCAAGGCTGAAAGCAATTTTGACCCGGAGATTAAGGCCAGAACATCCAGCGCGACGGGGCTTTTCCAGTTCATCAATTCCACATGGATGAGCATGGTTGAGAAACATGGCCACAAATACGGCATTGAAACCGAAGGCAAAACCAAGGCCGAAATCCTTGAAATGCGTAAAGACCCGGAAATTGCCTCCAATATGGCGGCAGAATTTGCCAGCGAGAATGAACAGTTTTTAAACGCGCATTGGGGCGGCGAAGTCGGCTCGACCGAGCTGTATTTCGCGCATTTCCTGGGCGCGCCAAATGCAGCGGCTTTTTTGAATGCGCGTGATGAAAACGGCATGAAGCCTGCTGCGGTTTTATTTCCCGCCGCGGCGAAAGCCAATAAGAATGTGTTTTACGATACCAAGACGGGCCGTGCGAAGAGCCTGGATGAAGTTTATGCTTTCTTTGATAAGAAGTTTACGCTTGAGGATATTGATCCCAAAGCCATTGTCACAGATAACGCCATTCAAATTGCAGAGGACGCCTTGGAAAAGTCAAAAATCTCTCCGTTGAAATTAGCCGATTCACGCCCCAATTCTTTGGTATTCCGCAATAATCAGACGCCGTCCTATTATTCACCGTTGCCGAATTACCAGCTTGTGCAATCGCCTGTTGAGATCATGTTGCTCAGTCAGCTGGAAGACCCGTTTGGCGATAAAAAGAATTCCTTGTTCTAGAAATACCTTCCCCATTGTTTTTCTAAGCTATTTCCCCTAGAAACGCGTATATGTCCGATGAAATTACAGTTTTGGATAAGCGTTTGCGCCTGAAGCAAATCCCGGAAGGGTTTCGCACGTCGATTGATGCCGTGCTTTTGGCAGCGGCATGTCCGGCTAAAGAGGGGCAGCATATATTGGATTTGGGCTGCGGGGTTGGCAGTGCAGGGCTTTGCGCGCTTTACCGTGTGCCTGATACGAGGCTGACGGGGATTGATGTTTTGCCGGACCATATTGCCTTGGCGCAAGAAAATGCCAAAATCAACCATAAAGACCAGCGTGCGGATTTTATCGCAGTCGATATCCGCGACTTCGAAAGCACCCTCAAAGGCGGGTTTGATCATGTGATTTGTAACCCGCCCTATTTGGAAAGCGGCAGTTATATCCCCTCCCCCCATCAAAAAAAGCAAATTGCGATCGGGCATGGGGAAGATGATATCGACCTGAAGGACTGGATCGATGCGGCGCACCGCAATCTTAAATCCGGGGGCGGGTTCACCTTGGTGCACCGGGCAGACATGGTTGATAAGATTATCCGCGATTTTGGCAAGCGCTTTGGCGCTATTGAAATCATACCGTTATGGCCTAAACTCAGTTACCCGGCCAAGCGCGTTATTATTCGCGCGATTAAAGATCGTAAATCGCCGGCAAAAATTCATCCGGGCGTTGTTTTGCACAACAGCGATGGCGGATATACAAAAGCCGCCGAGAAAATTTTGCGCGAAGGTCAGGCGTTGTTTTGACGACACATGTGAAAGATGTAATTTCAACGCGATGACAATAAGAGCGCGAAGCTTGCAGCTTATGGCTGCGCCGCAGGCACATATATAAACGATGCCTTTAAGGTATATACGTTATAAAAGTAAAAATCTATCAGGTGCTGTTTCTCACTTAAGCCCTGTAAGCTTTGCGATTTTGCGGCTTTGCGTTTCATTGCAATATTGACTTTATAGGAAAAATATCCTATAATTGATCTTTTATATTTTGGTCCCTATAAAGGCCGAAGAAAGGGCGGGAGACCCCTCCCCCCTATAATTGGAAAACAGACTGGTCAACTCGAAAATGACAATAAAAACAAGTATTTGCAAAGCATGCGCCGCCATCGGAGACATTCCGGTGATTGGCGGGATATTCAAGCCCAAAGCGAAAGTCGCGGTTATACGCCTGTCCGGCGTTATTGCAGATTCAGGAGCCAAGCGCGGCGGAATTAGCCATCATAAATGCCGCGCCTCCATTGAAGACGCGTTTGATGTGTTTGATCTGAAAGCGGTGATTTTGGTGATTAATTCGCCTGGCGGCAGCCCGGCGCAGAGCCAGCTGATCGGGGATCAGATCCGCGCACTGGCCGAAGAGAAAGACGTTCCCGTTTATGCCTTTATCGAGGATGTTGCGGCAAGCGGTGGGTATTGGCTGGCTTGCGCGGCGGATGAGATTTACGGGACGGAGGCCTCGATTGCGGGTTCTATTGGTGTAATTTCGGCGAGTTTCGGATTTAAAGACCTGATTGAGAAGCATGGTGTCGAGCGACGTGTCCATACTTCAGGCAAAGATAAGGGGTTTTTGGACCCGTTTCAGGAAGAAAAGCCTGCGGATGTTAAGCGCCTTAAGACATTGCAAAGTGATTTGCATGATGTCTTCAAAGATTGGGTGCGCGAGCGGCGCGGGGAGCGTTTAAAAGGTGAGGACAAGGACCTTTTTGAAGGGCAGTTCTGGACGGCGCAACGCGCGATTGCGCTTGGCATTATAGACGGGATTGGCGAGGCGCGCTCTTTTGCGAAGGAGAAATTTGGTGAGGATATTCGCTTTGCCGAGTTCGGCCCTGAACGCGGGCTGGTCGCGTCTTTGCTGGGTGCGGATACAAAGGCGGCTCTTGGCGCATCTAACCTGCCGCGCGATCTTGTCGATTTGATCGAAGAGAAAGCGGTTTGGGGCCGGTATGGGCTTTAATTAAGCCGCTTTCATCACATCAGCAGCATTTTCGGGCTTCATTTTCTCGCGCAGGAATTCAGCAACTTTATCCATATGGATGCGTTCCTGGCTCATCGTGTTGCGGTCGCGCACGGTGACGGTTTGATCCGATAGGGTGTCGTTATCTACGGTGAAGCAGTAGGGGGTGCCGATTTCGTCCTGACGGGCGTAGCGCTTGCCGATATTTTGTTTGATATCGAGGTCGACGGGGAATTCCTCGCGCAGCTCAAGGTATAGCTTTTGCGCTAATGGAAGGTGTTCGTCTTTGCCGATGAGCGGCAAGATAGCGGCTTTCTTGGGCGCCATGGCCGGATGGAAGTTCAAATAGACGCCTGATGGCCGGTTTTCATCGATTGTATAGGCTTCGCAAATCAGCGCCAAAACGCCGCGCGTGAGGCCGGAGGCGGGTTCGATGACGTGTGGAATATAGCGTTCATTGTCGCGCGCGGGGTCAAGGTATTCCAGCTTTTGGCCGGAATGTTCCTGATGCTGTTTTAAATCGAAATCGCAGCGATGCGCGATACCTTCAAGCTCGCCATAACCAGGCGCGGTGAAGGGGAATTTATATTCGATATCCGATGTGCCTAAGCCTTCTTTGGCGTAATGGGCGAGTTCGTCGGAATCGTGATTACGCATGATCATATTGTCACTGGACAGGCCAATGGACTTCCAGAACTTCACGCGTTGCTCGAACCAGTAATCCTGCCACATTTTGGCTTCGTCGGGATGGCAGAACCATTCCATTTCCATTTGCTCGAATTCGCGCGAACGGAAGATAAAATTGCGCGGCGTGACTTCGTTGCGGTAGGCCTTACCGATTTGGGCGATCCCGAAGGGCATTTTCACACGCATGGAATCGACGATGTTTTTGAAGTTCAGGAAGATGCCCTGCGCGGTTTCGGGGCGCAGATAGGCTTTGTTTTCTTCGCTTGCCGTTGCGCCGACATAGGTGTGGAACATCAGGTTGAAGGCTTTGGGCTCGGTTAGAGTTCCGGGCTCTTTGACATCAGGGCCAATGATTTTGGCGTAATCCTCTATCGGAAGCTTTGTGAGGTTTATTTTTTCAAACAATGGAAGATCGGACGGCAAGCCAAGCTTTTTGAGCTTTGCGATGATATCCGCGTCTTCGGTTTCTTCGTGGAAGGCGGGCCAGCGATCGGCCTTGGGGGATGTCAGAACGACCAAATGGTCCTGGCGGTAGCGTTTTTTGGTTTCCTTACAATCAACCATGGGGTCGGAGAAGCCACCAACATGCCCCGATGCTTCCCAGGTTTTGGGGTTTTGGATAATGGAGCTGTCGAGCCCGACGATCTGGACAGGATCACCATCCGGACCGATAGGCGGCGCGGTAACCATATCTTTCCACCAACGATCGCGCAGGTTGTTTTTTAGCTCTGTGCCTAAAGGGCCGTAATCCCAAAAGCCATTGAGTCCGCCATAGATATCGGAAGCCGGAAATATAAACCCACGGCGTTTGCATAAGGCAACAATATCTTTCATGCGGTCTTTATCCTGGTCACTCATTTTGGGGGCTGGCCTCTTATATTTGTTATTACCGCCCTAAACTGGCTGGAGTTTGGCGCAAAATCAAGAGGGTTTATATCTATGCGTTTTTTGCATACTTAATATTAAATATTGACATGGATGAGAATCGGCTCTATACTGTGCTCAAGAATAAAAAAAAGATGAAAACAGAAAAGGGATGAAACGATGTACAATTATGATCTTCCAGGAAGGTTTGGAGCAGTTGCTGGTGTATCAGGCTGCACAAATGGTTTAGAAATTGGCGCAGGTCTTGGGCACATGACAAGAGAGCTTACAGGTGAAGGTTTTGGCCATTTATTCACTTATGGCGGACCTACAATTGCTAGCTCTAGACACGTGGCATAATCAAAGAATAAAGCAGCGAGAGGGCGCGGGGAAACGCACAGCCCCCGCGCCCGACTTGTGTGCGGGTTATATTTTACGAAACTTGACAGATGACGGGGTTTTCGGGTACTTTAAGGGCATAGGATAAAGGATAAAAATGACCGCATATGATGATGCAGCAACAGTGAATGACGGCTCCATAGCCAGTGGCGTATCCGGCACGCCCGCTGCCAATCTTAAAGGGAACGCCCGGGCGCCTTGTCGTAGGCGGTGCAAGCTCGCCGGGCGCCGGGGGATGC
>CAYGNI010000020.1:0-22450 GCA_964351195.1 uncultured Micavibrio sp. | reverse complement strand
ACGCCTCGATCCTGTGGAGGCGTTGCGCTATGAGTAAGGTTACGGCGATCAATAAAGCGACAGACCCGCTGGAGCATGAGGTTTTGCTAAAGCTTAGCGGTTTGCGTAAGACGTTTGAGCAAGGCGGGCGGACGCTCACTATTTTTCAAAACCTAGATATGAAGGTGGAGTCGGGCGAGCTTGTGGCGCTTGTCGGGCAGAGCGGGAGCGGGAAGTCGACTTTGCTGCAAATCGCGGGATTGTTGGATAAGCCCTCTGAAGGGCAGATAGTTATTGATCACCGCGATGTGACAAAGCTTGGCGACCGCGAGCGTACGCGTCTGCGACTCAACGATATTGGCTTTATTTACCAGTTCCACCATCTTTTGCCTGAATTTACGGCGCAGGAGAATGTTGCTATGCCGCTGATTATTGCCGGTAATCCTAGTGATGAAGCGATGGATAAGGCGGAGCAGGTTTTGTATCAGCTTAATCTGGGTGAGCGCCTTGATCACCGCCCTGCGCGGCTTTCAGGGGGGGAGCAGCAGCGCGTGGCGATTGCGCGGGCGTTGGCCAATGACCCGAAATTGCTGCTCGCCGATGAACCTACGGGCAATCTTGACCCTGAAACCTCAGCGGAAGTTTTTGATATTCTGCTGGAGCAGGTTCGTGAGCGCGGTGTTGGCGCCCTTATTGCCACGCATAATATGATGCTGGCGGATGAGATGGACCGTGCGCTGGAGCTTAAGGCTGGGCGGCTTAGTCCTTTTTGATTTCCGCTTACAAGGTGTGGGTTATGGGGCAAAGTGTCTTGCAACCTGTGAGTTTTAGCGAGTAACCTATTTCCATGTCATCATTTGTTCATCTGCATGTGCATTCGGCGTATTCGCTGGCCGAAGGGGCGCTGAAGGTTAAAGACCTTGTGAAGCTATGTGTGAAGCGCGGTATGCCTGCTGTGGCTGTCACGGATTCTTCTAACATGTTTGGTGCACTTGAATTTGCGATGGAAGCACGCAAAAGCGGTGTGCAGCCTATTTTGGGGGCACAAATCCTGTATGGGGACGATGAAGAACAGCAGCTTGTGCTGCTTGTGCAAAGTGAGCAGGGTTATCGTAATCTTTCACGGTTATTGAGTGACGCCTATATGGAAGGCGATGCGATGAGCAAGCCTGTCATTACCAAGGCCGAGCTTAAGGCGTATTCAGATGGTCTCATATGCCTTTCGGGTGGGTCGAAAGGACCCGTGAATGATGCGTTATTGCATAAGCAAAATGAAAAAGCAGAAAGTGAATTTCTCTATTTAAAAGAATGTTTTGGAGATCGTCTTTATAGTGAAATCCAAAGACATGGATGGGCCGCCGAAGATGCCACAGAAGAGGCTTTGATTGAGCTTTCTTACAAGCATGATGTGCCGCTTGTGGCGAGCAATGATTGTTATTTCACGGATCGTAAGGCGCATGAGGCGCATGATGCTCTGCTGTGTATTGCCGAGGGGCGGTATATCAGCGAGGAGGATCGGCGCAAAGTTACGCCTGAGCATTATTTCAAAAGCCCGAAAGAGATGGAAAAGCTGTTTGAGGATCTGCCCGAGGCAATTGCCAATACGGCTGTGATTGCGCAGCGCTGCGGGTATTTACTTGAACCGATTGCCCCCATTTTACCGGCGTTCGATACGCAAGGCGGACGCTCTGAGTTTGAAGAGCTTAAGGCGCAGGCCGAAGAGGGGTTGAAATGGCGGTTAGAGAATTTTGCGGCGGATAAGGAACAAAAGCCCTATTTCGATCGGTTGGAATTCGAGCTTGATGTTATCAAGGGGATGGGATTTCCCGGCTATTTCCTCATCGTTTCGGACTTTATCAAATGGGCGAAAGAACAAGATATTCCTGTTGGTCCGGGGCGGGGATCGGGGGCAGGCTCGGTTGTGGCCTGGGCGCTGAAGATTACCGACCTTGATCCGCTTGAGTTCGACTTGCTGTTTGAGCGTTTCCTGAACCCCGAGCGTGTGTCCATGCCGGACTTTGATATCGACTTTTGTCAGGAGCGGCGCGATGAGGTGATTAAATACGTTCAGGATAAATACGGGCGTGACCGCGTGGCGCAGATCATCACATTCGGTAAGCTGCAGGCACGCAATACGGTGCGCGATGTCGGTCGGGTTTTGCAAATGCCCTATGGTCAGGTCGACAGGCTGGCTAAGCTTATTCCCAATAATCCCGCCAATCCGGTAACGTTGCAGCAGGCTTTGGATGATGATCCGGATTTGCGCCTTGAGATTAAAAAGGATGAAACCTCGCAACGCCTGATTGAGATTGCGCTGCAGCTTGAAGGGTTGTATCGCCATGCATCGACCCATGCGGCGGGGGTTGTGATTGCGGATCGGAGCCTGCATGAGCTTGTGCCTTTGTACCGCGATCCGCGCTCCGACATGCCGGTCACGCAGTTCAACATGAAATATGTGGAGCAGGCGGGGTTGGTGAAGTTTGACTTTTTGGGTCTTAAGACGATGACGGTGGTGCATAAGACCCTGAAGCTTGTTGAGGCGCAGACGGGCAAGCATATCAACAGCCTTGAGATTCCTTTGGATGACGCGCCGACTTATGAGCTGATGACGCAGGGGGCGACGGTCGGCGTGTTCCAGTTGGAATCGGCGGGGATGCGGGATGTTCTGCGCAAGATGCGTCCTGACCGGTTTGAGGATATTATCGCGCTTGTGTCGCTGTATCGTCCGGGGCCGATGGATAATATTCCGACCTATATCAGCAACAAAGAAGGCACAACCGAGCCTGATTACATGCATGAAAAGCTGCAGCCGTTATTGGAAGAGACATACGGCATTATGGTTTATCAGGAGCAAGTGCAGCGTGCGGCACAGGCTTTGGCGGGGTATTCGCTTGGCGGCGCTGACCTTTTGCGCCGGGCGATGGGGAAGAAGATTAAGGCCGAAATGGATGCGCAGCGTGAGATGTTTGTGAATGGCGCAAAGGAGCATAATAACGTTCCTGCGGCGCAGGCGAACCAGATTTTCGACCAGATTGCCGCCTTTGCGGGATATGGCTTTAACAAGTCGCATGCGGCGGCTTATGCGTTGATCGGGTATTGGACGGCGTGGCTTAAATGCCATTATCCGCTGCAATTCATGGCCGCGTCTATGACCCTGGATTTGGGGAATACGGATAAACTTTCAGTCTTTAAGCAGGATCTGGACCGGATGGGCGTCGAGCTTAGCCCGCCAGATGTCAATAAATCAGATGCAGACTTTAAGGTTGATGGTGATGTGCTGCGCTATGCGCTAGCGGCTTTGAAGGGGGTTGGCGAGAGCGCGATGCGTCAGCTTGTCGCAGAACGGGGTCAAAACGGGCCGTATCAATCTATTGAAGATTTTGCTTCAAGAATTGATTATAAGTCATTGAATAAACGCCAAATAGAAGGGCTGTCTGCGGCGGGTGGGTTTGAGAGTTTAAACCCCAACCGGGCGCAGGTGTTTGAGGGTGCGGACATCGTTTTGCGTTATGCGCAGAGCCTTGCGGCGGAGAAAGAAAGCGGGCAAGTTTCATTGTTCGGCGGTCCTGAAGGCGGGGATAAAGGGCTGGGGATGCCGGATTTACCGGCTGTTCCGCCCTGGGACCAGCTGGAACAGCTGGCGCGCGAATTTAAAGCCGTCGGGTTTTATTTGTCCGCGCATCCGCTGGACAGCCGGGAAAAGCAATTCGAGAATCTCAAGATATCCTCATGCGCTGATGTTGAAGCCACGCTGCAGAATGTCGCGGCTTCGCGCTTCCAGATGGCGGGGGTGCTTTTGAAAAAGCAGGAGAAAATGTCGCAAAAGGGTAATAAATACGCTTTCCTGCAGCTCTCCGACCCGACAGGGATTTTCGAGGTGACGCTCTTTTCCGAGATGCTGGCGGCGGCGCGGGAGTTTTTGGAGCCGGGAACGGCGTTGTTATTGGGTGTGGAGGCCGAGCAGCGCGAGGATCAAATTCGCTATACGGCGACGTCGATTAAGCCTTTGGATGAGGCTTTGGAGAATAAAATCCGGGAGATTGATATTCATCTGGAGAAGGCTGCGCCTATACATAAAGTTAAGGAATTTCTGGAGATTGAAGGCAAGGGGCATGCACATATCAATCTGTATGTGCGCGTAGAGGGTCAGAAAAATGTGAAAATGCGGCTTCCCGGACGCTGGAGCCTTTCCGCTCAGGCCCGCAATATTATCCGTACGCAGGATGGTGTGCTTGAAATCAGTGAAGCTTAAAAAACGCTTGCAATATCCCAAAATCATCCGTATAAACCGCAGCAACGTTTATTTTGAACGAATTCACATGCAGGTTCCTTACCCAGTGTTTTTCCGGAAACCGAGGCCTGCAGAGGACATAACTGGAAAATAGAAAGGACATTCCTATGGCTTTGCCTGAATTTACAATGAAACAATTGCTCGAAGCGGGCGTACACTTTGGTCACCACACACGTCGTTGGAACCCCAAGATGATTGAATACATTTTTGGTGTTCGCAATGGTGTTCACATTATCGACCTTCAACAAACAACACCTTTGCTGAATGATGCAATTAAGAATATCCGCGAAATCGTTGCCAATGGCGGGCGTGTTCTGTTTGTCGGAACTAAGCGTCAGGCAGCCACCAAAATTGCCGAGAGCGCAAAGCGTAGCGGTCAATACTTCGTGAACCACCGCTGGCTTGGTGGCATGATGACCAACTGGCAGACGATTACAAAGTCGATTAACCGTTTGCGTGAGCTGGATGGCATCCTTGGGGATGAGGCGCAAAAAGCGCTTCGTACCAAGAAAGAATTGCTGATGATGACTCGCGAGCGTGACAAACTTGAGATGTCTATCGGGGGTATTAAAGATATGGGCGGTAAGCCAGATGCATTGTTCGTGATCGACACCAATAAAGAAGACATTGCGATTAAAGAAGCCAACAAACTTGGTATTCCTGTGTTTGCGATCGTTGATAGCAATGCGGATCCTGATGGTGTTGATTACATCATCCCCGGGAATGACGACTCGTTGCGCGCAATCGAGCTTTACTGTGATCTGATTACAGATGCGGTTCTTGATGGCTTGCAGGCCGAGATGGCACAATCTGGCGTTGATGCCGGAGCGGCGGAAAAGATTCCCGCGGCCCAGCTTCCTAAAGCCAAGAAGAAGGAAGACGAGCCTGAGGAGCTGACTCCTGGTGAGAAGGCCAAACAAGCTTCAGAGAAGAAGGCTGGAAAAGCGGAAGAGGCAAAAAAGCCTGAAGACGCTAAGTCTGAAGAGCCAGCGAATGAGGCTGATGCGGAAGACGAGAAGCCTGCGAAAAAGGCTGCTGGCGCTTAATTGTCACTGTCATCCTGCGGTTCAACTGCAGGATCTCATCAAATAAATTAACAAACCCTGCGATCAGGTCGCGGGGTGACATCAAAAAAGACTAGGAGATATATTATGGCTGAAATTACAGCAGCAAAAGTGAAAGAACTTCGTGAGAAAACCGGCGCGGGCATGATGGATGCCAAAAAAGCACTGACAGAAGCGAATGGCGATATGGAAGCAGCGATGGAAGAGCTTCGCAAGAAAGGTATGGCGAAGGCGGATAAGAAGTCTAGCCGTACAGCAGCTGAAGGCCTTGTTGCGGTTGTTACAGACGGTACAAAAGGCGCGGTTATCGAGCTGAATGCTGAAACTGACTTTGTCAGCCGTAACGAAGAATTCCAGAACTTTGTTGCGAAGGTTGCTGCTAAAGCTCTTGATGCTGACAGCGTTGAAGCGCTTGCGGCCTCTGATTTTGGTGGTAAGTCCGTGAAAGATGCTTTGACAGATTTGATTGCGAAAATCGGTGAAAACATGAGCCTGCGCCGTGCGGAGACGCTTGAAGTAAGCCAGGGCGCGATTGTGTCTTATGTTCACGGCGCTTTGAAAGACGGTCTGGGTAAGATCGGCGTTTTGGTTGCGCTGGAATCTGATGCGGATCAGGCAACGCTTGAACCTTTGGGTAAGCAGATTGCAATGCATGTTGCGGCGGCGTTCCCGAAATATCTGGATCGCAACGCAGTTGATGCTTCTGAGATGGAAAAAGAACGTAATTTCTTGATTGAGCAAGCTAAAGCTGAAGGTAAGCCTCAGGAAATTGCCGAGAAGATGGTTGAAGGTCGTATGCGCAAATACTATGAAGAGATTTGCCTGCTGGATCAAAAATCCGTTATCGATGGTGAAACCAAGATTTCTGACGTTGTTGCGAATGCGGCGAAAGAGGCCGGTAAGGAGATCAAACTTACCGGTTTTGTTCGCATTCAGCTGGGTGAGGGCATCGAAAAAGAAGTTGAGGACTTTGCAGCTGAAGTCGGTAAAGTCGCTAACGGCTAAATATTCTGCGATAAATTGAGAATTTTGGTGTAGCCGCATGGACATTCTATGTGGCTACATTTACATTAGGTCAGTTTTATTGAGGTGAGAGTATAAGTCTATGAATGCTAAAGCGGCACAAAACTATAAGCGCGTGATGCTCAAGATGTCTGGAGAGGTCCTTATGGGGGATCAGGAATTCGGGCTGCATTCTCCCACTGTGACCCGCGTTGCAGAAGATATCAAAGAAGTTGTCGATAGCGGCGTAGAAGTCTGCGTGGTTGTTGGTGCGGGGAATATTTTCCGCGGCGTATCTGGCGCAGCGGAAGGCATGGACCGTACAGCCGCCGATTATATGGGGATGCTGGGCATTGTTATGAACGCGCTGGCTTTGCAAAATGCGCTGGAGCATATCGGGGTTCAGACCCGCGTGCAGTCGGCTATTCGTATGGATTCTATTTGTGAGCCTTATATTCGTCGCCGCGCGATGCGCCACATGGAAAAGGGCCGCGTTGTGATCTTTGCGGCGGGGACGGGGAATCCTTATTTCACGACCGATACTGCTGCGGCTTTGCGGGCATCCGAGATGGATTGTGATGCGATCTTTAAGGGAACAAAGGTTGACGGCGTTTATTCCGCCGATCCCCACAAAGACCCGGATGCAACACGATTTGAAAAGATTTCGTTTCTGGATGTTTTGACCAAGGACTTGAAAGTCATGGATGCAACGGCGATATCGCTGGCGCGTGAAAACAATATTCCAATCGTTGTTTTTCCGTTAAGGAAAAGGGCAATTTTGCCAAAGTTGTCAAATCTGAAGGCGATTTTACACTCGTCAGTAACTGACGCCATAGGCGTCATCCCGGACTTGATCCGGGATCTTAAAATTTGAATGAGATCCCCGCTTTCGCGGGGAAAGTAAGGAGAAGAGAGTATGTCTTATGATCAGGCCGATTTAAAGCGCCGTATGGAAGGCGCCATTGATAACCTCCACAAGGAATTCGGCGGCTTGCGTACGGGGCGAGCGTCGGTGAACCTTCTCGATCCGATTGTGGTGGATGTCTATGGGTCACAGATGCCGCTAAACCAGGTGGGCACGGTTAACGTGCCGGAGCCTCGCATGCTCTCTGTGCAGGTTTGGGATTCCAACAACGTGAAGGCGGTTGAAAAAGCTATTCGTGATTCCGGGTTAGGCCTTAATCCTATGCCGGAGGGGAATACCATTCGTATTCCTTTGCCCGACCTGACCGAAGAGCGCCGTGTGGAGCTTAGAAAAGTTGCAGGGAAATATGCGGAAGCCGCGCGGATTGCCATTCGTAATGTGCGCAAAGACGGTATGGATTCGGTGAAAGCCAGTGATGAGAACGAGGATGATCAAAAACGTATGTCAGATGAAGTGCAAAAGCTTACGGATGATATGATTAAGCGCGTTGATACAATGCTGACGGATAAAGAAACCGATATTATGAAGGTGTAGTTTATGACGCAGGCGCTTCCAAATCATGTGGCAATCATTATGGATGGTAATGGACGCTGGGCAAAGTCCCGGGGTTTGCCGCGTACGGCTGGGCATAAAAAAGGCGCTGAGTCTGTGCGCCGGGCGGTGGAAGCGGCCGGGCAGTCGGGTGTTCAATACCTAACGCTTTTCGGGTTCTCATCCGAAAACTGGAACCGCCCGCAAAGCGAAATTTCTGATCTGATGAATCTTCTGCGCTATTATTTGCGCTCTGAAACTGCGGAGTTGCATAAAAAAGGCGTGAAGCTGCAAGTGATTGGCGATCGTCAGGCTTTTGAGGCCGATATCGTGAAGCTGATCGAGAATGCGGAGGCGCTGACCGAGGATAATACCAAGCTGCACGTCATTATTGCGCTCAATTATGGTGGACGTCACGATATTTTGCAGGCTGTGCGTAGGCTGCATAATGCACATCTTGGTGAGAAATTGACGTTTGAAACGGTCGAGGCACAATTCCCTGGTTTCCTCATGACGCAGGGGATTCCTGATCCTGATTTGCTTATCCGGACAAGCGGGGAAGCGCGGATCAGTAATTTTCTTTTGTGGCAGTGCGCATATACGGAATTTGTTTTCATGGAGACGTTGTGGCCTGATTTTGGCGTGGTCGAGTTTGAGGCGGCTTTGGGGGAATATGCGCTGCGGGATCGTCGCTTTGGGGCGCTGAAATCTTCGGAAGGGTCATAGGTCATGATGCTGGGACGTTTTAATCCTGAATCTCTTCAAACGCGCAGCGTGTCTGCGGCGATCTTAATTCCTGCTGTCTTGGCTGTTTTGTATTTTGGTGGCTGGCCATTTGTTTTGTTTCTTATGCTGCTGGCTGGTTTGTCTTTGTACGAATGGATCGACATGTCCTTTAAATGCCAGGCGGACCAGCATAAATACGGGGCTATCGTCTTTGGTCTGGTCTATATTCTCGGCTGTGTAACGTGCTTTTATCTTTTGCCTGTAACAATTGGTTTTTACTGGACCGTGGCGTTTCTTTTCATGCTTTGGGGTAGTGATACCGGCGGGTATGTATTTGGCAAGGCGTTTGGCGGTCCGAAGATGGCTAAGACGATTAGTCCGAATAAAACATGGGCTGGGTTTGGGGGTGCGGTGTTGACACCAGCAGTTTTGGGAGCAATTGCGATGTTCATTTATACGGGTGTTGATGGGTTTTCAGTCGTTGGTATAGTGATGATGTCGATTGCGGGTTTATGTGTTGGTGTGGCCGGGCAGGCTGGAGATTTGCTGGTTTCTGTTCTGAAGCGTAAAGCTGGTGTGAAGGATACAGGAAAGCTGATTCCCGGACATGGCGGCTTGCTGGACCGGATTGATTCCCTTTTGATGGCGGCGCCTGTATTCTTATTGCTGCATTATGTTGGTCATGGCGTGTAAACGAAGCATCAATATTTTGGGTGCGACCGGTTCTATTGGTGAGAGTACGGTTGATGTGATTTTATCCGCGCCGGAGTTGTTTGATGTTCATGTCATTACAGCGCATTCGAATGCGGATAAGCTTTCCTTTCTACAAGATAAATTAAGTGCGAAGCATGCGGTGTTAACGCGTGATGCGGGATGGGATGATATTCTTGAAACTCCCGTCGATATAACAGTTTCGGCGATTACGGGGTTTGTGGGCTTAGCGCCTTTGCTTAAGGCGATTGAGCATTCAAACATTGTGGCGGTGGCGAATAAAGAGCCTTTGGTGGCTGCGGGGGATCTGGTTTTAGAAGCCTGCCGAAAATACAACACAAAGCTGCTTCCCCTTGATAGCGAGCATAATGCGATTTTTCAGGTGTTTGATTTTGAGCGTCCGGAAGGGGTGGAGAAGATTATTCTAACCGCATCGGGCGGGCCTTTTCGCGATTGGTCTTTGGATCAGATGCGCGCAGCAACGCCAGCGCAGGCCGTCGCGCATCCGAATTGGTCGATGGGCCAGAAGATCTCGGTTGATAGTGCGACGATGATGAATAAGGCTTTGGAAGTGATTGAGGCGCATTATTTGTTTGATCTGACGCCGCAGCAGATTGACGTGCTGGTGCATCCGCAATCCGTGGTGCATTCGATGGTAGAATATAAAGACGGCTCTGTGCTCTCGCAGATGGGTGCTAGTGATATGCGCACGCCGATTGCCTACGCGCTGGGTTGGCCAGAGCGCATTACAACGCCGGGGCAACGGCTTGATTTGAAAACCATGCGTGATTTGAGCTTTGAGCCGGTCGATGCAGATCGTTTTCCTGCAATTGCTTTGGCGTATGATTGTATTAAACGCGGGCAGGGCGCCTGCATTGCCTTGAACGCAGCAAACGAAGTTTGCGTTGAGGCATTTTTAGGGGGAGATATCGGTTTTCTTGATATTCTGGATTGTATTGTCCATATTCTAAATGGTATTGAAGATCGTGAGTTTTCGAGCCTTTCGGAAATTCAGGATTACGATCAAAGCATTCGGGCTCTAACATCCGAAAGCATTCATCAGAAGTATAAAAGTAGAACGGTAAAAGCATCATGAATATTTTCGAAACATTTCAAATGGTTGGTCAGAACACATGGCTCTATGGCGGGGCCTTTATTCTGGTTTTGAGTGTTTTGGTTTTCGTTCATGAATGGGGTCATTATATCGTTGCCAAAATGTGTGGGATTCGCGTTGAAACGTTTTCCATCGGCTTTGGAAAAGAAATTTTCGGTTTTAATGATAAAAAAGGCACGCGGTGGAAGGTTTCCCTGATTCCGCTTGGCGGCTATGTGAAGCTTTATGGCGATGTTGATCCGGCCAGTGCGGGGCATAGTGAAGATCTCAAAGACGGCGAGGAGATTCGCCCGATGACAGAGGCGGAAAAGCAGCAGGCGTTCTTTGCCAAGCCTGTATGGAAGCGCGCTTTGGTTGTTATTGCGGGGCCGGCTATCAATTATCTTTTTGCGATTATTATTCTGACGGGGCTGTTTACCTTCAGTGGACAGCCCGTAACGCCGTCCTTTGGTGCGGCTGTGATCGAAGGCTCAGCGGCGGATCAAAACGGATTTTTGCCGCATGACCAAGTGTTGAGTATTGATGGTACAACAATTAACAGCTTTGAAGATATCCGCCGCGAAATGATGATAGCTCTGGATGATGAAAAGCATTTTGTTGTTCAGCGCGGCAATGAGATTTTAGATGTCTACGCGCGCCCGACAAAGGTTACGGATGAGGACCGCTTTGGCTTTAAGCATAGCCGTGGGTTGCTGGGGCTTATCAGCCCGCGCAATGCAATTGCGGTTGATACGATTACGTCGGTTAACGGCACGGCTTATGGTGAAGATCAGTCCGATGCAAAGCGTCTAGCATTGCTGGAAAGCATTCAGCGCGGCGGAATATTCAAAATTGGTATTCCAAGTGCCAAGGGTGAACAAATTTTGAGTGTGAACCCCGTGCTTGAATACAATGAAGAGCTTCAAAATCCGCCTGCTGATGGGCCTTTGATCCTGTATCTGGCCAATACGGATGCGAATGAGTTTTTGCGCTATCCCGTATGGACGGCGTTTGTCGAGGCTACGCAGGAAAGCTGGGAGATTACGCGCGGTACGGTTGAGGCTCTTGGCCAGATGATAATGGGTACGCGCAGCGCGACTGAGCTTGGCGGGATTATCCGTATTGGCGCTTTGGCAGGGGATATGGCTAAGCAAGGCGTGATTGCGCTGATCCTCTTTACTGCGCTGCTTTCGATTAATCTGGGATTGATCAATTTGTTCCCGATTCCGATGTTGGATGGTGGGCATTTGGTGTTTTATTTCTTTGAGGCGATTTTGGGGCGGCCGATACCGGAGCAAGTTCAGGAATATGCGTTCCGCGCTGGGTTTACATTTCTTGTCGCGCTCATGGTCTTTGCGAATTTGAACGATATTATTCAGCTCTTTATCTAAGGCGTTTAATTACCCCCTGTTTTTGGTGTATGAGCCGTATGTGGCTTATTGCCGCGATGTGTTTTCCTTGTTAGGATGCACGAAATTTGTGTTTGCTTCTATAGGTTTATGTCTATAGTGTGCAGGTTCTTAGCTCATGAAAATACAGGTGTAAAACATTGATACGGAAACATAATATTTGGCTCTTTGGCGCTTTGTTTGCTCTCATTTTGTGCTTTTCCGCAGTGGATGCGACGGCGCAGACGGCGGTTCGTAATATTCAGGTTGAAGGGGCGCAGCGTATCGAGCCTTCGACGGTTGTTTCCTATCTCAGCTTCCAGCCAGGTGATGTTGTTGAACGTGCCGATCTTGACCGTGCCTTGAAGAATTTGTTTGCCACAGGCTTGTTTGCAGACGTGGCTTTGCGTCAGACGGGTGGTACAATCATTGTCGATGTCGTTGAGAACCCGATTATCAATGAAATTGCGTTTGAAGGGAATGACCGGATTAAGGACGGAGAGCTTCAGTCTGAAATTCAGCTGCGTCCGCGTCAGGTGTTTACCCGTACCAAGGTACAATCGGATGTGAGCCGTATTTTCCAGGTTTACCGCCGTAATGGCCGTTTTTCGGTGAATATTGAGCCAAAGGTGATCAAGCTTGATCAAAACCGCGTGAACCTTGTCTTTGAAATTGATGAGGGTGATGTGACGAAGGTTGAGAGTATTCGCTTTGTTGGGAATAAGCGTTTTGATGATGGGCGTTTGCGCAGTGAAATCAGTACGAAAGAAGAGATTTGGTATCGCTTCCTTTCTAACAATGATCGCTATGATCCGGACCGTTTGTCTTTTGACCAAGAGTTGCTGCGTCGATTCTATCTCTCTCAAGGTTATGCGGATTTTCGTTTGGTTTCTGCTGTGGCTGAGCTTTCCAATGAGCGTGATAAATTCTATGTAACCTTCACTTTGGAAGAGGGGGAGCGCTATAAAGTCGGCAATATCGCGATTAATTCCAATCTTCGTAATTTTGATGCCTCTGTCTTGAATTCTGAAATAAGTGTCGCCACAGGCGATTGGTATAATGCGGACCGGGTGCAAGAAAACGTGGATCGTCTCACGGATGCGCTTGGTGATTTGCAGTATGCATTTGTGAATGTGCAGCCCGATATTCAGCGCAACCGTGAAGCCAAAACGGTCGATATTTCCTTTAATATTAGCGAGTCTCCGCGTGTGTTTGTTGAGCGTATTAATGTGAACGGCAATGTTCGAACACTTGATAAGGTTATTCGCCGTGAATTGCTTCTTGTCGAAGGCGACCCGTTCAATAAATCCAAACTGGCGCGCTCAGAGCAGCGTTTGCGCAATCTGGATTTCTTTGAAACTGTCGAGGTTGATGTCCGCCCAGGGTCTGCGCCAGATAAGACTGTAATTGATGTTAGCGTGAGTGAGAAATCAACAGGTGATCTTTCAATCGGGGCCGGTTTTTCAACCAATGACGGTCCTTTAGCAGATTTCCGCATTCGTGAAAGAAACTTCCTTGGTAAGGGACAGGATCTTTTGTTTGGCGCTTTGATTGCGGGGCAGCGCACAGAATTTGAAGTGTCCTTCACTGAACCACATTTTCTTAACCGTGACGTTTCTGCAGGGATTGATTTGTTTCATAGTACCCGCGACCTACAAGATGAAAGCTCATTTGACCAGAGACGGACCGGGGGTGGCTTCCGATTTGGCTATCCGCTGTCTGAGCGTTGGCGCCAGACCTGGCGTTATCGCTATGAAGATAACGAAATCACCAATGTTGATGCGGATGCGTCACGCTTTATTCTTGATCAGCAAGGAAAACGCGGAACATCAGCCGTTTCTCAGCGCATAGCTTATGATAGCCTTGATAGCCGTCTCTTTCCCACGGAAGGTTTACTGTATTGGATTGATACGGAGCTTGCGGGGCTTGGAGGAGATGCGAAATATGTTTCAGGTCAGACTGGGGCTTCGTATTTCTACCCTGTCTTTGATCAGGTCGTGTTTAACCTGCTAGGGGAGGTTGGTGCGATTAAAGGCTATGGGGATGAAGATGTTCGCATTAACGAGCGTTTCTACCTTGGCGGTTCTACGCTTCGCGGTTTTGAGCGTGGCGGGATTGGGCCTCGAGATGCCAACACTGACGACTCTCTGGGGGGTAACATTTTCTACCGTGGAACCGCTGAGCTTTCTTTCCCGTTGGGATTGCCGGAAGAGCTTGGAATTAAGGGGCATACATTTACTGATTTTGGTAGCTTGTTTGACATTGATGAAACGGGTGCTGATGTACTTGATGAAAGTTCTATACGTGCGAGTGCCGGTGTTGGTTTGTCATGGCAATCTCCATTCGGGCCATTACGTCTTGATTTTGCTACACCATATGTGGAAGAAGATTTTGATGAGAAAGAGATTTTCCGCTTTAACTTTGGGACACAGTTCTAAATTAAGTATATAGAGTCAGGATACTATTATGATGCGTAATATTAAAATTTTTGCAGCTCTTGCTGTACTTATTTTCACCCTTATACCTGTTAGCGCGATGGCGCAGACAAGCATAGCGGTTGTCGATGTGGATCGCATATTACAAGAAGCCAAAGCAGCCAAAAGCCTTCAGAAAAAGCGCAATGACGCGCGGGAAAAGTTTCTATCTGAACTGTCCACGAAAGAACAGGATTTGCGTAAAAAAAGCCAGGAGCTTTATGATAAACGCAAAGATCTCAGTGAAGACGAGTTTGTAAAAGAACGTCAGGCCTATGAGGCACAGCTTTTGGAAGTTCGCAAGCTGGCTCAAACTAAAAAGCGGGCATTTGAAGAAGCTTCAGCGGAATCTCTGGGGGCCTTACGCAATGCTTTGACATCTGTTGTGCAAAAGATTGCGGCAGAAAAAGGCTACAGCCTTGTTATTTCCGCGCGTGATGTGATTGCCGGGGAGAAAGAGCTTGAGATTACAGAGGAAGCTCTTAAGCAGATGAACAAGGATATTTCCGATATACCCTTTAAAATAAAGAATTAAACGTGAGGAGTTTTAGGTATGCCAGATCACAATTTCTTTAACTGTAGTGGTCCCAAAACTCTTGGAGAACTTGCGCAGATTACACAGTCCGAATTGGGGCCGGGGGCTGACGCTGATATGGAGCTGAGTGACGTAGCGCCGCTTGATAAAGCTGGTGTAGGCGATTTGAGCTTTCTGGATAATATTAAATACAAGAAAGACTTTCTGGAGACAAAAGCAGGCGCGGTGATTGTGAAGCCTGATTTTCAGGAGGACGCACCAAAAGGTGTGGCATTGCTGGTCTCTTATACCCCTTATAAATCTTATGCTTTAGCCGCGCAGGCGTTTTATCCCGATAGCCGTCCTAAGCCGTTCCGTTCGGATATGGCGAGTATTTCTGAGAGTGCTACCATACCTGATAGCTGTATCATTCATCCCGGTGCCGTTATTGAAGGCGATGTGGTACTGGGCGAAAATGTCATGATTGAGGCCGGCGCGGTTATTAAACAAAATGTACAAATTGGCGCGCATACGCGCATCGGGCCGCGGGCGGTGATTTCTCATGCCATTATCGGTGAGCATGTGAATATTTATCCCGGCGTTTGCATTGGTCAAGACGGCTTCGGGTTTGCACCTGATCCGTCAGGCTTCGTGAAGGTACCGCAGCTGGGACGTGTCATCATTGGGAATGGCGTTGAGATTGGTGCGAATACGACGATTGACCGTGGGGCCGGGCCGGATACGGTGATTGGTGATGGGACCTGGATCGATAATCTGGTTCAGATTGGACATAATGTTAAAATTGGCCGGTGCTGTATTATTGTGGCGCAGGTTGGAATTTCCGGCAGTACGGAGCTTGGTGATTTTGTTGCTATGGGCGGTCAGTCCGGATGCGCCGGGCATTTGAAAATCGGCAGCGGGGCGCGTATTGCGGCGCAATCGGGAATTATGAAAGATATTCCTCCCGGGATGCAGGAATATATGGGATCTCCCGCCGTTCCTATTAAACAGGCGATGCGTCAAGTTGTTGCTCTAAAGAACTTGATTCAAAAGAAAAAAGCGGCTTAACTCTCTCCTATGAGCGACCATAAAGAGCATATCATTGATGTGAAGCGAATCATGGAGATGATTCCGCATCGCTATCCTATTTTACTTGTTGACCGCGTTCTGCAGATGACACCTGGTGAGGGCGCTGTTGCGCTTAAAAACGTTAGCATGAATGAACCGCATTTTATGGGCCATTTTCCGGGGCATCCCGTTATGCCCGGAGTTTTAATCATTGAAGCGATGGCGCAGACGGCGGCGATTGTCGTTGTGGAGACGCTTGGCAAAGAAGCTGAAGGCAAAGTTGTTTATTTCATGACCATCGATAATGCGAAATTTCGCAAGCCTGTTGTGCCCGGCGATGCCCTTCATCTTGAGGTGAATAAGATACAGGCGCGTAAGAATGTCTGGAAATTTTCCGGCGTTGCCTCAGTCGACGGTAAAGTCTGTGCCGAGGCCACTTTTGGCGCGATGATCGCGGATAACTAATTCCTCTTCTCTCTTTTTGAAATATTACTGTGTGTAACAAAGCGTGATTTGGCTTCAGGCCTTATTTTCGTTAGATTCGGGGGATGAGAAGTAATCAAGCTATACATCCTACAGCCATTATTGAAGACGGTGCCGAAATTGGGAAAAATGTCCTGATTGGTCCCTATTCCGTTGTTGGCCCCAATGTGAAGCTCGGCGATAACGTCGTGCTGAAAAGTCATGTCGTTGTCGATGGGTATACAGTCATCGGCGAGGGGACAGTGATTTATCCTTTCGCCTCAATTGGTTCTCCGCCGCAGGACCTTAAATATGCAGGTGAAAAGACGAGCCTGATTATCGGGAAGAACAATAAAATCCGTGAGCATGTGACCATGAACCCCGGGACCGAGCATGGGCGCGGTGAAACCCGTGTGGGGGATAATTGCCTGTTCATGATGGCCTCACATGTAGCGCATGACTGCGTGGTTGGCAATAACGTGATTATGGCGAATAACGCGACATTGGCCGGGCATGTCATGCTTGGTGACTTTGTGATTGTAGGCGGATTATCAGCCATTCATCAATTCAGCCGTATCGGCGATCATGCCATTATCGGTGGAATGTCCGGTGTTGAGAATGATGTGATTCCCTATGGCCGGGTTAAAGGCGAGCGTGCGTTTCTGAAAGGGCTGAACCTTATTGGTCTGGAGCGCCGCGGTTATACAAAAGAAGACGTCAGAGCCATGCAGCGGGCCTTTAATGAGTTGTTTGGCGGTGAGGCGACGTTTGAAGAGCGTATTGAGAGTGTTTCCAATGCTTATAATGATAATGAAAATATCATGAAAATCGTTGGTTTCATCAGAGATAAGACAGACGCGCCGTTATGTCAGCCGCAAAAGAAAGCCTAAACGCGCTTCCACAAAGACTTGGTATTATTGCAGGGGGCGGGAGCCTTCCCGCTCAGCTTGCCCAATCCTGTAGATCTCAGGGCGTTGACGTTTTTATCGTTGGCCTTGAGGGGCAGGCCGATGCGTCTGCTTTGCAGGGCGAAGATGTTTTCTGGAGCAAGCTTGGGCGGGCCGGGCGGATCATCGAAGAGCTTCATAAAAAGAGCATATACGACCTTGTCCTGATCGGATCGATACACCGCCCTTCCATTAAAGAGATCCTTCCCGATTTTAGAACGGCTGAGTTCTTAGTGCAGATCGGTTTGAAATCCTTGGGGGACAATGATTTTCTGTCTGAAATACGCCATGCTTTGGAAGAGGATGGTTTTCGCATTCACGGGGCGCATAAATTCGCGCCTGAATTTCTGGCACCGAAAGGTGTGATAGGGCGTCATGCCCCGCAGGAGGGTGATTGGGCGGATATAGAGCGTGGAATTGAAGTTGTTCAGGCTATTGGTGCCTTGGATGTGGGGCAGGCGACGATTGTCCAAGAAGGCCTTGTTTTGGGGATGGAGGCCGCAGAAGGGACCGACGGCCTTATTCATCGCTGCGCGGGGCTTAAGCGCAAGGGGCGCGGCGGCGTGCTTGTGAAATTGTGTAAGCCGCAGCAAGATAAAGATCTGGATATGCCGACCATTGGCCCGCGTACGATCGAGAATGCCGCAAAGGCGAAGCTGGCGGGGATTGTCGTTCATGCAGGGGAAACTTTGATTGTTGATACGCCGCAGGTTGCCAAGCTCGCCGATAAGCATAAAATGTTTGTGATGGCTGTTGATCCTAACGATCCTAAAAATTTATGAGCGCAAACACTTCTATATTCATGATTGCAGGTGAAGCGTCCGGTGACGTGCTGGGGGCCTCGCTGATGCGCGGGCTCAAAAAAGCCAATCCCGAACTGCAATTCATAGGTGTGGGCGGGCATTTGATGGAAGAGCAGGGCTTTGAGAGCATGATTCCCATGCGTGAGATTACGGCGATCGGAATTTTTGAGGTAGCTCTACGGTTTTCTCAGCTTTTGAAACGTATCCAAAACATGGTGGAGGAGATTGAGGCGCGCCAGCCGGCAGTCTTTGTCAGTATTGATTTGCCTGATTTTAATTTTCAGGTTGCTAAGCGCCTCAAAAAACGCGGCATTTTCAAAGGTAAAATTCTGCATTACGTTGCGCCGACCGTATGGGCGTGGCGGCCCGGGCGGGCGAAAAAGATTTCTGCCTTTGTGGACGGGGTGATGTGTCTGTTTCCTTTTGAAACAGAGTATTTCACCGTGCACGGGATGGATGCGGTGTATGTCGGGCATCCGATTATTGAGGATTCGCAGGTCGATAACCGCGAGCAGGATCGTGCGCTGTTTGACCTTAAAGAGGATGATTTTGTTCTAGGCGTGTATTTCGGCAGCCGTGAGAGCGAGCTGAAGCGTCATGGGCCAGTCTTTAAAGAGGTTATCAAATTCATGCATCTGCAATATCCGAATTTGCTCGTGATGGCGCCGACAACGCCTGCGCTTGAATATCATGTCTATAAAGAGCTGGAGGATATGAGTTGCCCTTATCTGGTGGTGTCCGAGCCTTCGCGCAAATGGCAGGCGATGGGCGCGTGTGATATCGCTTTGGCTGTTTCCGGCACAGTAGGGTTAGAGCTGGCGTATGCCAAGATCCCGCATGTCATTGCCTATAAGATGCAGCTTTTGACGTATTTGTTGCTGAAGCGCCTTTTGACCATCAAGCATGTGCATTTGGGGAGTATCATATTGAAGCGCCCTATTGTGCCTGAATTCCTGCAGGATAAATGTGCGGCTGTGCCGATCGCCAAGGGGCTTTTGAAGCTCTTGAAAAGTGAAGACGTGATGCAAACCCAGCAGGCGGATTTTGATGCGTTGCGCGCTGCGTTGAATGAGGGCGTAAGCTCACCTTCACAGGATGCTGCGCAGTTTGTGCTCAAATATATCAACCAATAACATCATCTTGTGACTTGATCGCAGGATCTTTTCGGAGATTGAGAGACCCTGTGGTCAAGCCACAGGGTGACAACTTTATTACTTACGCTTGGCCATAGGAACGTATTTGCGTTTGGTTTCACCCGTGTAGAGCTGTCTTGGGCGGCCAATGCGCAAAGATGGCTCTTCGATCATCTCTTTCCATTGGGATATCCAACCGACTGTTCTTGAGACGGCAAACAGCACGGTGAACATTTCGACCGGGAAGCCCATGGCTTTGAGGATGATGCCGGAATAGAAGTCGACATTCGGGAAGAGTTTGCGGTCGACGAAATATTCGTCCTGCAGCGCGATGCGTTCAAGCTCCATCGCCAGCTCAAGACGTGGGTCGTGAACACCCAAATCATCCAAAACCTCGTCACAGGCTTTTTTAAGCACGCCGGCGCGCGGATCGAAGTTTCTGTAGACGCGGTGTCCAAAGCCCATAAGGCGGAATGGATCTTCTTTATCTTTGGCGCGTTTGATGAATTCGGGGATGTTTTTCTTATCACCAATTTCATCGAGCATTTCGAGAACAGCCTGGTTTGCGCCGCCATGGGCTGGACCCCATAGAGACGCGATCCCTGCGGAGATACAGGCGAACGGGTTGGCCTGGGATGACCCGGCGATACGTACAGTCGATGTTGAGGCGTTTTGCTCGTGATCGGCATGCAAGATCAGGATTTTGTCCATGGCGTTGGCGAGGATCGGGTTGACCTTATATGGCTCAGCGGGAAGTCCAAAACACATGTACAGGAAGTTTTCGGCATATGACAGGTCATTGCGCGGATACATGAATGGCTGCCCCGTACTGTATTTCAGCGCCATAGCCGCAAGCGTTGGAATTTTTGCAATCAATCGGTGCGCGGAAATGTCGCGTTGCTCAGGGTCCCAGATATCGAGTGAGTCGTGATAGAACGCAGACAGCGCGCCAACAACGCCGCACATAATCGCCATAGGGTGCGCATCGCGGCGGAAGCCACGGAAGAAGTAGTTGATTTGTTCATGCACCATGGTGTGGTAGGTGATGTTGTGGTCGAATTCTTCCATCTGCTTCTTTCTTGGCAGATCGCCGTAGAGCAGAAGGTAGGCGACTTCAAGGAAGTTACTTTTCTCGGCAAGTTCTTCGATCGTATACCCACGATGCATCAAAATTCCTTTATCGCCGTCGATATAGGTTAGTCTGGATTTACAGCTGCCTGTTGCGCTGAAGCTTGGGTCGAAGGTGAAGTGTCCTGTTTCTGCATAAAAATTTCTAACGTCGACAACGCTTGGCCCGCAGCTGCCGTCAATGACAGGCAGAACATAAGTCTCACCTGTTTGATCATTGGTAATCGTGAATGTTTTTTGTGTTGATTTTGGTTTTGCAGCCGCTTTTTTAGCCGGTGTTTTGGTGGCTGTTTTCTTGACCGAAGCTTTAGCGGTTTTTTTCTTTGCGGGCGCTTTAGTGGGTTTTTTCTTTGCTACTGCTTTGGCCATGGTGATCTCCTTGGAACAGGCGTGAATTTGGTATTCGATTGAATTCTTCCAGAATTGGATAAAAAGATGTGCGAGAGATATCTCGTGTGTTCACAAGGATAGGCTGAAAAGGTCAAAAAATCAATCTTTTGATCGTTGTATGTTTTTATTTTTGAAATGCGTTTAACGCAGCCTGAATGCGGTCGAGGGTTTCGTCTTTGCCCATGATGTCTGCGGCTTTGAAAACGGATGGTGATAAGGTTGTACCTGTCAGTGCGGCGCGCAGTGGCATGGCGACCTTACCGAGTTTGCCTTCGCGCAGATCACCCGCAACGGCTTTGCAGGTGTCTTGCACTTCCGTCTCGCTCCAGTTTGACAGTGTCGTGAACCGTTCCTGGATCGCTTTTAGGACTTCAAGACCTTCGCTACCCAGCATCGCGGTGGCTTTTTCGTCGTAATCGAAGGGAATTTTTTTGCAGTAAAACAACGCTTCATCAGTAAGTTGCAGGAGAGTCTTAGAGCGTGACTTTAATTCATCAATGTGGGCGATGATCCATTTTTGCGCCTGATCCGATGGCTCAACATCGTGGCGGGATTTGAAAAACGGAAGAGCGAGGTCCAAAAGCTCTTGCGGGTCCATTTCGTGGATGTAATGGGCGTTCAGGCTTTCGAGCTTTGCGAAGTCGAATTTGGCCGGGGCGCGGCCTATGCCCTTCAGGTCAAAGAGTTTCAAGGCTTTTGCGGTCGGAATGATTTCCTCATCCCCGTGGCCCCAGCCCAGACGCAGGAGGTAATTGCGCATCGCTTCGGGAAGGTAGCCCATATCCTTGTATTCACCCACACTCTGCGCGCCGTGGCGTTTGGAGAATTTTGCGCCGTCGGGGCCATGGATGAGCGGGCAGTGCGCGAATGTTGGCACGTCCCAGCCCATGGCATCGAAAATTACTTTCTGGCGGAAGGCGTTGTTGAGGTGGTCGTCGCCGCGAATAATATGCGTGACGCCCATGTCATGGTCATCGACGACGACGGAGAGCATATAGGTCGGCGTGTTGTCGGATCGCAGGATGATGAAATCATCGAGGTGGTCGTTTTGGATGGTGACTTCGCCCTGAACCTGATCGTCGATTGTGGTGGCGCCGTCTAATGGCGCCTTGATGCGGATGACGGGATCAATGCCTTCAGGGGCGTCTGACGGATCACGGTCTCTCCATCTTCTGTCGTAACCTGTGCCGGCATCGCGCATCGCCTGAAGCTCTTCGGGGGTGCAGTAGCATTTATAGGCCTGACCCTTTTCCAGCATTTCATGGGCGACATCAATGTGGCGCTGACGGTTGGCGTATTGGGATTCCGGCGTGTTGTCGTAGTCGAGTTCCAGCCATTTCAATCCATCGAGAATGACCTGCACCGCTTCTTCGGAGTGGCGTTTGCGGTCGGTGTCTTCGATGCGGATCAGGAATTTTCCGCCATTGGCGCGTGCATAAAGCCAGTTAAACAGGGCCGTGCGCGCATTGCCGATATGCATGAAGCCGGTCGGGGATGGCGGGAAACGCGTGACGATCTGTTTTGTGGTACTCATAACCTCTTGGACCTGTTTGTAAAACTCTTTATGGTGGTGAAATCTAATCTTTCAACCGTAAGGGTGCAAGTCTTTGCTTCATTTAGATGCCATCGAGCGTGGAAATTTTATGCGCGGGCTGTCTGTGCCTGTGGTTCTCAACGCGTTTTACGGTGATATCCTTGCTTTGCGCGCGCAGCTTATTGTGTTTGTGCCGATCTTGATGGCTTGCGGGATTGGCGTGTATTTCTCTTTGGGTGTCGAGCCGCCGTTTTATGCTGCCCCGGCCGTTTTTATTATTTCCAGTC
>CAYGNI010000019.1:0-23502 GCA_964351195.1 uncultured Micavibrio sp. | reverse complement strand
ATCCATGGTTGCGAACGGCGCAGCGAGTTGGCTGGGGAAAGTGTCCGACATGCCGCGTTTGTTGGCGGGGTGTAATCTGGTTGTGTATCCGTCTTATTACGGCGAGGGCATTCCGAAAGTCTTGCTGGAAGCGGCGTCTATCGGACGGGCGATGATCACCACCGATCATCCCGGATGTCGCGAGGCGGTGCGCGATGGCATGAACGGGTATCTCGTTCCGATCAAAGACGTGCAGGCCACAGCAGCGGCGATTGCAAAAATTCTGGGTGATGACGGTCTACGCGCGCGTATGGGAGAGCAAAGCCGCGCCATGGCAGAGGCGGAGTTTGACGTGCGCATTGTCGTGGAGAAAACGCTGGCGATTTATGACGCGCTCATGAAGGCTTAGTAGCGAATTCTTTTTTCGATTGAATCCTTTCCACTCACGAGTGTGACATCCAAGGCTTTGCCTTCCAGTTCTTTGGTCAAATTCTCAATTCCAGAGGGTGCAGCGATACGGATCATCGCTTTGCGATCATCGTCTTTATCGACCTCAATTTCCAACGGCGCGGTGAAGGGTAAATTCGGCGCATGGGCGAAGACGTCAAAGTCACCAAACCCCTTATGCGCATAAACATTCAGCACCAACGCGTCTTTACCGGCAACTACGGTATCCAGCTTCAGCCGTGGGATATCGCCGCGATGCGGCACGGTCTTTTTGGCTTCGCGGATCAGCTTGACTTCATCCAGGTCGGCGGGCTGTGCATTGCCGGGTGGAAGTTCTAACGAGAGATCGAACTCTATAGGAATGCAGATATCCTTGCAGATCAAAACCAGCGCTTTGAGATTGAGCGTTGTTTGTGTTTCCGGCTCTTCGAGATTAAATTTTATGGGCAGGACAACGCCGTCTTCATATCCAAATGTCACGAGATCAAGTTCTTTTTTTCGCACTGGGGCGGGCCAGGCGATGTCGGCGGCTTTCAGATTTTGTGAAGCACTCCAATCGAAATTCGGAGGAACGCCAGCATCACCAGCAACTTTCCAATAGGTGTGCCAGCCCTTATCCAGTTCGATCTCCAACGCGCCCCAAAATGCGTAATCTTCATCCATACTATCGACGTTTGAAATCAGGCGTGCTTTGAATTCGCCCTGTTCCACCCAATCGCTGGAGGCGGCCAGTGAGGGCTGTGTTTGGAAGCACAAGATCCCGAGAACAATAAAAAATCTGGTTATTAATTTCATATTTTTCATCCTAAATGCTATATTACAATTATGCCTGAAAAAGACGATCAAAATCCATCATCTCTTGTTGGTAAGCTGTTGCTAGCCATGCCAACGATGTGTGATCGGCGTTTTCACCGTTCTGTGATTTTTATTTGCGCGCATGATGAGCATGGGGCGATGGGGCTTGTGATCAATCACAAATTACCAGGGCTCGAGTTTGAGCATTTGTTAGAGCAAATGAACATGACCTCTAATATCAATATTGATCTGAATGCGCTCTCTATTCCTGTGATGAGCGGCGGGCCGGTGGATGCGGGGCGCGGGTTTTTGCTACACAGCAATGATTTTATTCAAGATGAAACGATCAAGGTGGACGAGCGGTTTTGCGTGACAGGCACATTGGATGCGCTCAAAGCCGTGGCCGAAGGGCACGGGCCGGAGGATATGCTTTTCATTCTGGGTTATGCGGGGTGGAGCGCAGGGCAACTGGATGAGGAGTTGCAGCAAAACTCGTGGCTTGTTTGCGATCCGGACCCTAGCGTGATATTTCATGAATCCAATGATGAGAAGTGGGACATGGCGATTGCCAAGCTTGGTTTCGATCCCAATATGCTCTCAGGTGAAGCGGGGCACGCATAAGGCCTAAGCCGCGAGGCGCTCTTCAATTTTATTGTACTCTTCGAGCTTATCGAGTGGCCCCAATGCGGCAATTGTCGGCTTGGTGGCAAAAATTTTGTCCGCGAGCGTACTAATTTTCTGCGGCGTGATCGCATCAATCTTAGAGATCAATGCGTCGATATCGAACAGGCTGTCTTTAAACAGCATGTGCTTGGCGTGTTGATCGGCGCGGGTCATCATGGATTCACGGCCAATGAGAAGGCTGGATTTCAGCTGTGCTTTTGCACGTTCAATTTCGACCTCTTTGATGTCGCAGCTAAGCTTCAGGATCTCATCGCAAACGACAGGGATAATTTCGCCCATTTTTTCCGGGCTTGTACCGGCATAGATGCCGAATTGTCCGTCATCTTGATAACCAGAATTGAAAGAGAAGATGGAATAAACAAGGCCGCGCTTTTCACGCACTTCCTGGAATAGACGTGAAGACATGCCGCCGCCCAACAGCGTTGAGAGCGCCTGAGCGGTATAATAACCCTCATCCAGACGGTTGACGCTTTGGAAGCCGAGGATGAAATGCGCCTGCTCCAGATCCTTTTTGTAGCGGAAATCGCCGCCTTCGTAAAAGGCCGCAACATAGCCTTTGTTAATATCGTTAGGCAGGTTTGAGAAATGCTTTTCGATCAGCGCAACAAACGCATCATGGTCGATATCACCTGCGGCGGAGATCACCGTGCGGCTTGGTGTGTAATAGCGACACATGAAATCCAGCAGCGTGCTGTGACTCATATTCTCAACATATTTGCCTTGCCCTAAAATCGGAGCGCCCAAAGATTGGTTTGGATATGCGGTTTGATAATAGTAATCAAAAACCAGATCATCGGGAGTGTCGTTGCACATGCCGATTTCTTGCAGAATCACCTGACGCTCGCGCTCGATTTCTTCTATCGGCAGGCTTGAGTTCTGATACATGTCAGCCAGAACCTCGATGGCTAACGGAACGTCTTCTTTGAGCATATGCGTGTGATAGCTTGTGACCTCACGGCTAGTATAGGCGTTCATGTGTCCGCCGACATTTTCGATTTCTTCGGCAATGGTCGTGGCGTCGCGGTTTTTTGTACCCTTAAACATCATGTGTTCCAGCATATGTGCACAGCCATTATGCATGAGCTCTTCATTGCGCGTGCCAACGCCCACCCAAATGCCCAGCGCAACGGAATGCATGGAGGGCACGGCGTCGGTGATGACGCGAAGGCCGCTATCGAGGGTGGTTGTACGAAGTCCTGTCATTTTACGCGGCCTTATTCTTGCTGACATGCGCGTTGTCGCGCACGAAGGTTTCGACTTTGATGAGGTCGTTTGGAAGAGGTGTGAGGTGCTCTTCGAGAGAGAAGAGGTCTTTCATCTTTTCGGGCAATGGCGGACGAATGCCAATCGCCTTTTCCACGGCGTCCGGGAATTTCGCGGCATGCGCGCAGGCCAGTGTGACGATGGGGCCATCAATCTCATCCGCGTATTGCAGCGCGCCGGCATGACCGACGGCGGTGTGCGGGTCGATGATTTCCTGGGTGTCCTCATAGCAATCACGGATGATTTTCAGCGTGCCTTCATCATCGCAGCGCGCGGCGGAGAAATCCTCTTGTGCGGCCGTCAGCAAATTATCGCCGGCTTTAAAGCTGCCCGTGGATTTGAAAGTCTCCATTGCTTCACGCAATTTGGCGTCGTCGCGGTCCATAAGCTCAAAGAGATAGCGCTCGAAATTGGAGGAGATTTGGATATCCATCGACGGGGACAGCGTTGCATCGACGCCGTCCATTTTCATCTCGCCGGTTTCGAAGAACCGCGTGAGGATATCATTCTTGTTGGTTGAGATGATCAGGCGATCAATCGGCAGGCCCATTTTGCGGGCGCAATGCGCGGCAAAGACGTTGCCGAAATTGCCTGTCGGAACGCTGAAGGAGATTTTCTTTTCCGGCGCGCCAAGCGCAATTGCCGTCGTGAAGTAATACACGATCTGCGCCATGATGCGCGCCCAGTTGATGGAATTGATGGCCGAAAGGTTCATCTCCTTGCGGAACTCCGCATCGTTGAACATGTCTTTGACAAGGTTCTGGCAATCATCGAACGTGCCCTCAATCGCGAGGTTGAAGACGTTGGGCGCATCGACGGTGGTCATTTGTTTGCGCTGCACATCGGATACGCGGCCCTTAGGGTGGAGGATAAAGATATCGACATTATCGCAGCCCATGCAGCCATGGATCGCCGCGCTGCCCGTATCGCCGGAGGTTGCGCCGACAATGGTGACACGCTCACCGCGTTTCTTCAGGACGTGGTCGAACAGACGGCCCAGAAGCTGCAGCGCAACGTCTTTGAACGCGATTGTCGGGCCGCGGTGGAGTTCCATCAGCCAGTGCTGCTGCGATAATTGCACAAGCGGAGTTACCGCTTCGTGGTCGAAGGCGCTGCCTGCGTAAGTTTCCTTGATGATTTTTTGGAAGTCTGCGGGATCAATGTTGCCTTCCACAAACGGATACATCACGGCGAACGCAACGTCTGCGTAGGGTTTTCCTGCCAGCGCAGGCACGTCGATCTGGGGCCATTCTTCGGGGACATACAGCCCGCCATCGGGCGCGAGTCCTGTTAAAAGAACCTCTTCGAATGTTTTGGCACCATCGGCTATCGTGTGCCCGCGTGTGGATATAAATTTTGTCATAGTTCCAGAGTTTTAGGGGGTTTTGGGGGATGTGTCAATGTTGCTAAAAACGCTAGCAATGACGTTAAGATAAATAGCGTTCTCGCAGGTGACGCTCGAGATATTCGGCGCGCAGGTCTTTGCCTGTGGCGTCTTTGAGCATCACAGATGTGCTTTTTAAGCGACCGTGAGCGTAGATTTCGCGGTTCAGCCAGGCGACGATGTCTTTGAAGTCGCCGTGCATGATCTGCTGCTTCATATCGGGGATATCCTTGAGCAGGGCGTAGTAAAGCTGCGCGGCCATCATGTGGCCCAACGCATAGGCCGGGAAATAGCCGAATTTACCAACGAACCAGTGCACGTCCTGCAGGCAGCCGTCCAAATGGTTTTCAGGCAGTACGCCCAGGCTTTTATGGATGCCTTCGACCCAGGCTTCGGGCAAATCGTCGATTTCGAGGGTGCCGTCGATTAAATCGCGCTCGAGGCGGAAGCGTAAAAGCACGTGGTAGAAATACGTGACCTCGTCGGCTTTTTTGCGGTCGACATCGGGCTTGATGCGGGTTTTGCGCAAATAGATATTGTCCGGCGAAAGGGCCGGATTATTCATGCCGTGGAACAGCCCTTCAAGGCGCGGGGCGAGGAATTCGAAAAACTCATGCATGCGGCCGAAAATCATTTCAACCAGAAGGGCCTGGCTTTCCTGCACGGCGGCGCCAAGGTCCATGGCGACGGGCTGGTAGCGCCATGTGTGACGCGGCAGGCCCTGAATATACAGGCCGTGGCCGCCTTCGTGCAGCGCGCTTTTGAGGGAGAAGAGGAAATTGCTTTCATCCATCGTGCTGATGACGAGGCGCGTATCATCCACCGTGCCGCCTTCGACGGGGTGGTGACCAGTTTCGTATAATCCGCCGCGGTTGAAATCAAATCCTAAAACACCCAGCATTGATTTGTTGAGCCACATTTGTGCTTCGGCCTCGTAATTCCCATCCACGGGCAGCGGCGCGGGTTCGCCCTTTTGTTTTTCGACGATGCGCGGGTAGATATCGTTCAGGGCTTCTTCGTGATTGTTGAACAGCTCTTCCACCGAGGACAGAGATGCGTCGGGCATGAATTCCTGCATCAAAACCTGATAATGCGAGGTTTGGCCAAGCGCCTTACAGCGGGCATCAGCGATCTGGCGGTGGAGATTGATTTGTTCGGCTAAAAAGCCTTTAGCCTGGTCCCAGTCTCCTGTTTCTTTCAGAGCCTTGTGGTGGTTGCGCCCTTCATAAGACAGCCATGCTTTGCGCTCCATCAGTTCGGGATCGACATGGGCGTACATCAGATACATCTGCGTCATCTCGCGCAGATTGGCGGAATCCCATTCGTCCCAATCCCCTTCGTGCTCGTGCTGATGCGTGCGCGCATCATCCAGCCAGGCTTTGACTTTGGGGTCGGTGAGGTCTTCGTGCATGCGGCGATGCAGAAACGCGATTTGGCCAAGGCGGCTTTGATATGCGCCTTGCGGCATGGCGGTCAGGAAATCGCGGCCCAAAGCCTCAATGATCGCATTCAGACGACCAATATCGCGAAAGCGCGTTTTGAGCGCGTTATAGTTATCGCAGGCATGGGCTTCGTCCTGTTTGGTGGTGGGCTGATTGAAATTGGCTGTGGATTGCGGCAAAGGCTCCGGCGGCGCTTCGGGCGCGTTCAGGTTTTGCAGTTTTTGCAGGACGTTGGTGAATATGCTCATCGTGCTTTTCAGTATACGCAGCGCGGTGTTTTTTACCAGAGGCTTAAGCCGCTTTTTGCTGTTTGCCGGCTTTGACCATTTCCACGAACATCGTGTGCATGGGTGATGGGAAATCGAAGGTCAGTTCGGGGTGGAAGGTGGTGGCCATGTTTTTGCCTTCACGCACCCACACCGGATCGCCGTCATGCTCAGCCAAAATTTCAACCTTGCCTTTGATATCTTTGATCACGGGCGCGCGGATGAGGGAGACTTCGTAGCCGTTAACGTTGGCATTGTGGCTGTCTAACTGTCGGCCATAGCCGTTTCGGATGACAGTCATGGGAAGAACGCCGAAAGATTTTTGCGCCGGATTTTCAACCTTTTGTGCCATCAAAATTGAGCCCGCGCAAATGCCCCAGACCGGTTTTTGGGCTAATTGCTCGGCGAGGACATCCCACAGATCAAAGCGCTCAATAAGCTTGAGCATCGTGGTGCTTTCCCCGCCGGGCAGGATAAAGCCGTCGATGGCTTCGAAATCTTTGGCGGTTTTCACGCTGCGAAATTCCGCTCCCGCCGCTTCGACATGCGGGCGGTGTCTTTCAACGCAGCCCTGCAGGGCCAAACAGCCTATGGTTGGTTTGTCTTTCATGGACGTTTATGTAAGTCTTTAACCTCAAAAGGTCTAGAACAATTTTAAGTACACTCAACATCTGGGGGAAGGCAATGCGCCTGCTGGAGTTACATCAATTGCTGTCTCTGCTACGACACCTCTTTTATGATTTGGGAAGAGTTTTTCTAAAACAGTCCGAGCCAGATGTGGATGCTCTGCTAAATCATCCTCTCTTATAGTCTCTTTAGGCATATGGTTTTCAACATGGCGCATAAAGGCATCTGTGGGCCGCCCTAAAACTATTCTACCTTGGCTGGTATCCAAGCTTACGTAGCGAACACCAGAGAAAGTGCAATCCGTTGTAGTCCCTTCCCTACGTACTGCTTCCTGCTCAGAATTGAGTATTTGGTGAATTTCATCAGAAGTAAATTCGACTTTCCCGCTGATATTGGGATGGTTTTGCAAGTCACCAGTTAGAATGGGCGCGCCACCTTTATCAATGACAGCCCATTGTTCCAGGATCGGATCGTTTATTTGTCTTTTTTGTCTTTGTCTCAGCACTATGCAATCTCCAAAAAATGAGGTTACACATTAGCAAGTCACTATAATTATGTCAAATAAATTGATCTACCAACCCCGGTTGGCCATTTTCATCGGCTCTTCAAGCTCGGATATTTCGGTGCCACGCATGGCAACGCCTTCAAGCTCTTTTGAGGCTTCGAGGACGATGGCCGGGTCATTGTAATGCGCGGTGGCTTTGACAATGGCCTTAGCGAATTTTTCGGGGTTGTCGGATTTGAAGATCCCTGAGCCAACGAAAACCGTTTCCGCACCAAGCTGCATACACAGCGCAGCATCCGCGGGCGTTGCGATACCGCCAGCGGCAAAATTCGGAACCGGCAGGCGGCCTTCGGATTTGACGATCTTAAGCAGCTCATACGGTGCGCCCATATCTTTGGCCATAGTCATCAGCTCCGCATCATCGGAGTTTACGACGCGGCGGATTTCATCATTGATTTGGCGCATGTGGCGCACGGCCTCAACGATATTGCCGGTGCCCGGCTCGCCTTTTGTGCGCATCAGAGCCGCGCCTTCGCCAATGCGGCGCAGCGCTTCACCCAGATTTTTCGCGCCACAAACGAACGGCACTTTGAAATCATGCTTGTTGATGTGGAATTGCTCATCCGCAGGGGTCAGAACTTCGCTCTCATCGATATAATCAACGCCAATTGCCTGAAGGATCTGCGCTTCGGCAAAGTGGCCGATGCGGCACTTGGCCATCACGGGAATGGAGACAGATTTCATGATCTCTTCGATCAACTCAGGCGGAGACATACGCGCAACGCCGCCAGCTTTGCGAATGTCTGAGGGTACGCGCTCCAGCGCCATAACGGCGACGGCGCCCGCATCTTCGGCGACTTTGGCTTGCTCGGCAGTCACAACGTCCATAATGACGCCGCCCTTAAGCATTTCGGCCAAACCAGTTTTAATGTTGATCACATTCTGAGACATGCGTTTTTATCCTTATTCTTTTGAAAGTCGCGGTATTTATACATATATGGCGCAAAAAAGCAAAGAGTCTATTCGTCTTCATCTTCGGGCATACAGCACGGGCAAGCAGCGCCGTGGCCTTTGGGGGCGATGTGCCCGCCGGTTATAGGTTTTGCCTTATCTTTGTCTTGATCTTTATCTTGCGTTTCCATAGCGGTGTTTGTAGCATCAAACCGTTTTAAAAATAAAGGAAAAAATGATGAGTGCATTGACCCTGAATGAAGCGAAGGAAGCGGTTTACGCGTCGTTGGAAGCGGATAACGAGGATATCGACCTGCATATTGCCAATCTGAAGGCCGCGATGCAGGCCGAAGGGGCTGCTGAGGCGGCATTTAAGCCGGAACGGCTTTCGCAGAATAACCGCGCCGGGCGCAAGATGATGCAAAGTTATTTCAAAAAGCGCGGCGTGAAGGTTGTCTTTGAAACCTGAGCCCCCCAAATTCGAGCGTCTGGTTTATAATCCGCCGAGCGATCCTTTGCGGATTTTGCATCGTGATGATGATTTGCTGGTGTTATCCAAACCGACGGATTTATTGAGCGTGCCGGGGAAATTGCCGGGGCTTCACGACTCTTTGCAAACGCGGGCGGTGGAAGAGTTTCCCGAGGCTTTGCTGGTGCATCGGCTCGATATGGATACGTCGGGCGTGTTTTTGATGGCGCTGAATAAGCGCGCGCAGAGCCTTGTTTCCAAGCAATTCCAATATCGCAAAACCGATAAGCATTATATCGCCAAAATCTGGGGCGCGCCGCCGGAGGCCACGGGCACAGTGGACTTGCCGCTGCGCTGTGATTGGGATAACCGGCCTTTGCAGATTGTCTGTCATGAGCACGGGCGGCCGTCGCAAACGCATTGGGAGGTTTTGGAGAGCGCGGATGGGGTGAGCTGCGTGAAGCTGACGCCTGTGACCGGGCGCTCGCATCAATTGCGGGTGCATATGGCGGAGCTTGGATGTCCTATTCTCGGTGATCCGTTTTATGCGCATGAAGAGGCACGCGGCGCGGCGGATCGGTTATTGCTGCATGCGGAGAGTTTGACGATTTACCACCCGACAACAAATGAGCGGGTGACGTTTAGTGATCCTGCGCCGTTTTAGGGTGTTAAGCCGTTTTGATGTAAAAAGAGCCGGGTTCTCTGCTGCCCTCTAGATATGGGCAGACTTTCTTTAATGCATCGTATTCTTCGTGTTTAAGATAGTTCAGCGCAGCGACGACTTCATAAGAAGGGTTTTTACTCAAGAGTGCCTCAAGCAGATATTGTTCGTTCCAGAAAAAAACATCCTCCTTAACCCAACTTTCAAGGTAGTCGCGAGGCGTGAAAATATCGTGCACGTGGACGAAAACGCCTGGTTTCAATATGGGCAAAATTTCCAAATACTCGCACAGCACATCGCCTTGCGGTCTTATGATGTGTGATGAATCAATAAACAGTAAGTCATTTGCGCCTAAAGAGGCGAAAAGATTTGTGTCTACGTCTTCCAGCTTTTGGCGTAGAAGTTCTATGTTTTCGAAGGCATCGAGCCATGGTTGTTCATAGGGTTCGATGCAGATGTGATGAGCGATTTTTGCTGTTTCATCAACATTGCATTGCAGGGCGCCGGATATAATTTTCGTGCTCGCGCCGCATCCGATTTCGATTACTTTATTGGGCTTGGTATGCCGTATGAAGTTGAACAGAAACTCCGCATCACCAGATTCAAAACTGTCGTTTTCAATGACAAATCTGAGGGCCGGGTCAACGTTTTTTTGTTTTTCGATAAAGGCTTCAAGATCATTTTGATATGTGAGTTGCTCAAGCAGAGATAGTTGCTCCGCATGTCTTAAATTTATTCCCGGCAAATTACGTTTGTCTTTCAAAGGCCTTTTGAGCTGGGCGTGATCAATAAGTGGTTCGTAGTAATGATTTCTAATAGGAAAGACGCCGATCTTCTTGAGAAGCCGCGTATTGAGCGGCAGTTTTTTACTTCCCATGCGTCTGTAAGCTTTGAGCACAATTGCCGCTAGAGCTACGAAAGGGAGAAGAACAAAATCAATCAACGGAAGAAGGGCTAAGATGGTTTTTCTGATCATTTTTTTCTTCAATTATTGGTTTAAGCAAAATGTTGGCGCAGTCTAGCGAGAAGATGCGCGAAAGCCCAGAGTGTTTTTTGATATTTGGAAAGTGAACTTAGTTATCGGACTAAGTTAGTTTTCGGGGCGGCGCGGAAAATGTTGGTGGCGGCCAACTTAGTCCACTCACTAAACTAAGTCCGTTTTCCCACGTGTTGTCATTGCGAGGAGGTCGATAGGCCGACGCGGCAATCTAATAGATTGCTTCGCTACGCTCGCAATGACGTTTAGATACATTTCGGGCGTTGATGGTTATAGTGTTGCCGATATTTTGAGTTTTGGGAAGGGGTTTTTACTCTGCAAAAGCACCCCTACAGCAAAATTACATTTTATTTCTTGAAAAAATTACAGATACGTCATACAATTTGCTCATTGGAGAAGATTATGGACGATATTTTTAATATAAATGATATTGCAGACTTGCCCCCAGAGCTCGTTAAAGAACTCAAGCTTGCAAGCGATATTGATACTACTTTATTAGAGCTTTTCTTCCAAGCAGGTGGAAAACTGGACCTGTCTACACTTTTGGTTGGGTATTATAGAAAACACATGGAGATCAGAACGCGACAATATATGATGACAACATGCTATAGACTTGTAAAAAAAGGATTTTTGGAGCCCACCGACAGCAAAGGTGAGTATAGCATTACGGAAAAAGGAAGGGCAGTAATAAATGCAGATAGCAAAGCAATCAACAAGAATGTCGATGAAGAGCTAAATAACGAACAAAAAGAAGAGGTGCGCGCAGAAGAAAACTTGCAAGATTGGTTTTAAAGGATTATTATGGCACGGAATCATGCAAGTGATTTAAAACAGCCGCCAAGAAGAGTAATCTTCATGGCGGCTGGAGGGACGGGAGACCCGCCCGCTTTTTAGTGATATTTTAAGTGTATCGGGTCTCCTTTTTAATGTCAACGGACGCGTTAGAGCCTTCTGTCCCAAAGGCTCTGCGTCTCTTTAAAAAGGAGGTTCAGAAGATGAGCACCACTACTACTATTACTCGCGTACAAATACTCTGCATCAACAAAAGTGACCGTTATAATCCGCACGAACGTATTAAATACGTGGGTGGAACTAATGGTGACGGTAGCAGATGGAAAATTTCACAACAAGACGCCATAGAACTAATTGAAGCAAAAAAATTTAGTTTTTTTGTTGCGGTTAATGGCAAAGCTGTTGATGTAATTGTCGCTGTCAGCCCGTATGGCAATAAATACATAAAGACAAAAGCAGATGGTGATCAGCCGAATAACTTGCTTAGTCTTCCTGAGTGTTTATAAATTTCGATAAAGGGGCGAAATTCGCCCCTTTATTTTTTCTAGCATCACTCCCACTCAATTGTCCCGGGGGGTTTGGAGGTGATGTCGTAGGTGACGCGGTTGATGCCGCGGACTTCGTTGATGATGCGCGTGGAAACACGTCCCAAAAACGCATGATCGAAGGGATAATAATCGGCGGTCATGCCGTCGGTTGAGGTGACGGCGCGCAAGGCGCAGACAAAATCATATGTGCGGTCATCGCCCATGACGCCGACCGTACGCACAGGAAGCAGCACGGCAAAGGCCTGCCAGATTGCATCATAAAGACCCGCATTGCGGATTTCTTCGAGGTAGATCGTGTCGGCCTTGCGCAGGATTTCGAGTTTTTCGCCGGTGATTTCACCGGGGATACGGATCGCAAGACCGGGGCCGGGGAACGGGTGGCGTTTGACAAAATCGGGATGCATACCCAGCGCCACGCCGAGCGCGCGCACTTCGTCCTTAAACAGCTCGCGCAGGGGTTCGACAAGTTTGAGTTCCATATGTTCGGGCAGGCCGCCGACATTATGGTGCGATTTGATCGTTACGGAGGGGCCGCCGGTGAAAGACACGCTTTCGATGACGTCGGGGTAGAGCGTGCCTTGGGCCAAAAATTCTGCGCCCTTTCCGTCTTTGGCGACGCGCTTTTTACAGGTATCAAACACATCGATGAACAACCCGCCAATGATTTTGCGCTTCATTTCCGGGTCGGACACGCCCTCTAAGCCGCTTAAAAATTTATCGCTCGCGTCTTCGTGAATCAGCGGGATGTTGTAGTGATCGCGGAACAGGGAGACGACTTGGTCGCTTTCGCCGGCACGCATGAGGCCGGTATCGACATAGATGCAAGTGAGTTGGTCACCGATGGCTTCGTGCAGGAGCACGGCCGTGACGGAAGAGTCAACGCCACCGGAAAGGCCGCAGATGACTTTGCCTTTACCGACTTGCTTGCGAATTTTTTCGATGGCTTCGTCTTTGAAGGCTTTCATGGTCCAATCGCCCGCGCAGCCGCACACCTTATGTGTGAAGTTTTTCAAAAGCTCTGCGCCGTGGGGAGTGTGCACGACTTCGGGGTGGAATTGGAAGCCGTAAAATTTTTTGTCTTCGTTGGCGATGGCGGCGTAAGGTGCGCCTTCGGATGTGCCGATGACTTCGAAGCCGGGGGGGAGCGCGGTGACGCGGTCGCCATGGGACATCCAGACTTGTTCATGCGCGCCTTCGTCCCAGAGGCCGGCGGTGATGGAGCTGTGTTTTTTCACATCAACAAAGGCGCGGCCGAATTCGCGGGTGGCGGAGCCTTCGACTTTGCCGCCCAATTGCTCGACCATGGTTTGCTGACCGTAGCAAATGCCGAAGATCGGCAGGCCGAGATCGAAGATGCCGTCGGGGGCGCGGGGCGAATCTTTTTCCGTGACGCTGCGCGGGCCGCCCGAGAGGATGATGCCTTTGGGGCTGTAGGCTTTTATGCGGTCAATCGGCGCGGCGTTGAACGGCCAGATTTCGCAGTATACGCCGGCTTCGCGGACGCGGCGGGCGATGAGCTGTGTGACCTGCGAGCCGAAGTCGAGGATCAGGATGTGGTCGTGGTTTTTGGAAATCGTGGGTATCGGGGATGTTTGTTCTCGGGTCATATGAGTGTTTTAGCCGCGAAGCCCCCTAGACGTAAAGGATTTTTATTTAGGTGCTCTAACAGCGTCGATCATAGACCATAGCAAACAATTTATCTTTTGGAAGGCCTTCTAAAATTTCTGGGCCAATAGGATAAATGCCATCATCGGTTAGCGCAGCTTTTTCAAAAGCGCTCAAAATTCTGGGGGCTAAATCATACGCACAAGTTGAAAGCGGTATAGTGCCCGCAATTCTAATTTCACCTGAAGGGGTAATTTCTCGCTTCCACGTATTAAGAACTCGCCCCAAAAGGAGGTTGTTCATGCGTCCTTTGTCTGGGCAATAAAATCCGTTAACTCTTGAAAAATTAAGGGAAGATGCATGAGGAGTACTTATTTCTCCAACCCTTAAAGAAGCAGGATTGCTGTCTTCGTCCATTGTTAGATGTGCATTGAAAGCAGTTAATATTGTTGCTGACCGACCTTTTTCAGCGCGTGCAATAAGGTATACGCAGAATAAAAATTGAGTGTTTGGCGCAAGTTTCAATGAAGGCATAATATGAGTTCTCTAAAGCAATACATGCTCGCGCGTGGCAAGTGAACATATTGTGGGTACTGTTTCTCCACATGGGTAAAAACGGCCTTCATCGCAAGCATAATCAAAAATTGTAGACAAATTAGAACCTGTTACAGGGGCTATTTCTTCAAAGCCCGAAGCAATAGCCTGGAGGAAATGATCTCTGATAGCAATGAAACGCAAAGATGGTTCCCAGCCATCCTCATGACGAACGCCCATCCATTCATCAGAAGCTTTTTCGTAAATTGCCGAGGCTTGAACCTCTTTTGAAACCACATCAAGGTCATCAATTCTAAGGGAGTCTAATCCGCCATCAGGTCTAACTTTTACGGAAACCGTGTAAGCCTCTAAAATTTCAGCAGCGTTCCCATCCGCCGTCATCGTAAAGAGGCAAGCAAAGTCAAAGCGACCATTTTCGTCGAATACAACTCTTTTCATGCGAGCTTTCTACCCCTTTTATTGAATTATGTCAATAAAAATTACACTTGGTCTCCAAACGCCTTCCTGATACAAAATTCCACATGACAAATAAACCCTCAATTTCATACGAATTCTTCCCGCCAAAAAATGATGACATGGCCGAGAGCCTATGGCGGGCGGTGCCTGTGCTGGCTTCTTTGGGGCCGAAATACATGACCTGCACGTATGGTGCGGGGGGATCGACAAAGGGCGGAACGCTGGAAACGCTGAAGACCATGAAGGGTTTACGTGAGGTTGAGGAGCGCGAAATCCCGCTGGCGGCGCATCTCTCGTTTTTAAGCACGACAAAGGCTGAGCTTGATTCCTACATGGATGAATTATGGGATGCTGGGGTGCACCACATTGTCGCGCTGCGGGGGGATTTACCAAAAGGCACGCAGTTTTCGGATTTTCTGGGGGATGAGTATTACGCCTATACGTATGATTTTATCCGCGCGATTAAGGCCAAGAATGACTTTAAGGTCACCGTTGGCGCCTATCCGGAGAAGCATCCCGATGCTCTGACACTTGCCGCGGATATTGAACACCTTAAGAAGAAGTGCGATGCGGGCGCAGATGCGGTGACGACGCAGTATTTCTTTGAGAATGATGTGTTTTATAAATTCCTGGAGAAATGTGATTTGGCGGGTATTACCGTCCCTATTCAACCCGGCCTTATGCCGATTTATGATTTTGATAGTATTAAACGGTTTTCTGCGCGCTGTCAGGCAAGCATTCCCACGTGGCTGCATGACAAGTTTGCGGGCTTAGAGAATGGCGGCGAAGAAGCGCATAAAATTGCGCAAGATTTGCTTATTCTGCAAGCCGAGGATTTGACGGCGAACGGTATTCCTCACATACATTTTTATTCGATGAACCGCGCGGGTATGACGCTGGAGACGTGTCAGGCATTGGGCTACTAAAAAGCGCTCTGAGCGGTTGTTAACGAATATCAATTTTTCCCTTGATATTTGCGGCATAATCTATATGTCTTAAGGCCGATTTTAATGGAAATTATATTATGGAGATATTTTTATGGTTTTAGCGACAAACCTTGGGTTTCCACGTATTGGTCCCATGCGCGAATTGAAAAAGGGCGTTGAGGCCTATTGGAAGGGTGATCGTTCGATCGAAGAGCGCCGCAAGCTAATGGACATTGGTAAAGATTTGCGCGCACAGAACTGGAAGCGTCAAAAGGATGCGGGTCTTCATCACATTCCATCAAATGATTTTGCATTTTATGATCATATTTTAGACATGACGACCTTACTTGGCCTTATTCCATCACGCTATGGTTGGGATGGTGGCGATGCCTCTGTGGATTTGTCTTTTGCGATGGCACGCGGCGCGCAGCGCGATGGTATAGATGTCACAGCGATGGAAATGACAAAGTGGTATGACACAAACTATCACTATATTGTTCCTGAATTTGAAAAAGGCATGAAGCCAAAGCTTTCTCACACAAAGATTTTCGATGAATTCGAAGAAGCCAAAGCACAAGGCATTACAACACGCCCCGTGATTGTCGGTCCGGCGACTTATACATTCCTGGGTAAGCCACAATATGACGGGTTTGATCATGTTGCATTCGTTAAGGGCCTTATCCCCGTTTATAATGAGATTCTTGCTAAACTTGCCGATTTAGGTTGCGAGTGGGTTCAGATTGATGAGCCTGTGTTCTCTTTGGATCTGTGTGAGATTGGTCAGGGCACAATTAAGGCTGCTTATGAAGGTCTTGAGGCTCCTGAAGGGCTTAAAATTCTTGTGGCAACATATTTTGAGAGCCTTAAGGACAATGCGGAACTTGCGTTTGGTCTTCCGGTTGACGGTATTCATATCGACCTTTGCCGTGGATCCGGCCGCGCGAACACAACGGCCAATAATCCTGAGCGTGATGTTGATCAGGCTTTGGCGTTGATTGGTGATGAGAAAGTCTTGTCGCTTGGCGTTGTTGATGGCCGTAATATCTGGAAAAACAATATCTCCAAATCTTTGGGTCATATTGAGAAAGTGGTTGCTAAGCTTGGTGAGGACCGCGTGTTTGTCGCGCCGAGCTGTTCACTCTTGCATTCTCCGGTTGATTTGGAGTCTGAAGATGAGCTGGATGCAGAATTGAAAGGCTGGATGGCGTATGCGACGCAAAAGCTGGACGAGATTGCATTGATCGCGAAAGGCGCGAAGGTCGGACGTGAGAATATTGCCGCATCTTTGACAGCCAGCAATGCGGCGCAGGAATCGCGCAAGAATTCTCCGCTCATTCACAATAAAGTGGTTGAAGACCGCGTGTCTCATATCACCGAAGACATGAAAGAGCGCAAGTCAGCGTTCGCCGAGCGTCAGAAAGCCCAACAGAAGGCTTATGATCTGCCGCTGTATCCGACAACAACGATCGGATCATTCCCGCAAACTCCGGATATTCGTAAAGCCCGTTCAGATTTCAAGAAGGGCAAGATCGATGAGGCGACATATAAAGCCGCGATGGAGCAGGAAATCAAAGACGTTGTTGCGTTTCAGCATGAATGCGACCTTGATGTTCTGGTTCACGGTGAGCCGGAGCGTAACGACATGGTTGAGTATTTCGGTGAGCAGCTCGACGGGTTTGCATTCTCTAAATACGGGTGGGTGCAATCTTACGGGTCTCGCTGCGTGAAGCCGCCGATTATTTACGGTGATGTTTCCCGCCCCGAAGCGATGACTGTTGCATGGTCCAAGTTTGCGCAAGAGCAAACCGACAAGATCATGAAAGGGATGTTGACCGGTCCTATCACGATTTTGCAGTGGTCATTCGTGCGTGACGACCAGCCACGTAACGACACAGCGCGCCAGATTGCCTTGGCGATCCGTGACGAGGTGAAGGATTTGGAAGAGGCCGGCATTAAGATGATCCAGATCGATGAAGCGGCGTTTCGCGAAGGTCTGCCTTTGCGCCGTGCGGATTGGAAGGAATATCTTGATAATGCGGTTGAGAACTTCCGTATCTCTTCATGCTGCGTTGAGGATGAAACGCAGATCCACACGCATATGTGTTATTCCGAGTTTAATGATGTCATCGACAGCATTGGCGCGATGGATGCGGATGTGATTTCGATTGAGTGTTCACGCTCGCAGATGGAATTGCTGGAGGCGTTTATCGAGTATAAATACCCCAACGAAATTGGACCCGGTGTTTATGATATTCACTCTCCGCGTGTTCCCGATGTTCAGGAGATGGTTGATTTGCTGGATAAGGCGAAGAAGAACCTGGATGAGCGTCAGATTTGGGTGAATCCGGATTGTGGTTTGAAAACCCGCGCATGGCCGGAAACCAAAGACGCGCTTAAGAACATGGTGGAAGCGGCGAAGCAGATGCGCGCGAAGTCGAGCGCGGCGAGTGAGGCGGCTTAAGTCTCGCGAAATTTAGAGATCATAGAAAAGCCCGCTTGTGATGAGCGGGCTTTTTTTTGAAAAAAGTTAGGTTTTATTTCTGCTCTGCGGTCAATTCTGCCGCTGCATGCTCAGCGCCGATAGCGCGATTCAATGCAGCTTCAATGTTAGCCGGCCAGTCTCCGGCTTTTTGCACGATAGAAGCGATACGGCTATCGACGCTGAATAAGTGCCGAGGCATGCTCCAGTGCCATTCTACATGTGTGGCAACCTTTGGGTTACTTGCGACAAAAAAGTCAACATGCCGCTGAACAATGCCGTAAGCATTAGGATTATCTTCTGTCTCTAGTCCGCCAAAATCATCAATGGGATTAAGTGCTTTTCGAACCTCTAACAACTTTTCGAGGGTCAGCTGTCCTAAAGCATGGTTTGCAACCATTTGCCACATCATGATGGGCGCAGTGCGAGAACGCGCACCTTCTTCTTCGCGATCAAAATAATGTGCTGAGAGTGCATCATCTTCCAAACCTGTAATTGTGCTAAGCCGGGCCACCAATATTGCTGGATTTTCAACTAACTCTTTAGGATCTATCACATGTGTTTGCGCGGCTGCTTCAAACTTAATCGCCTGCTGCAATGCCTCTCGTGTTGGGAGATAGTCGACGGTTTCATCTTTAATATCAACATCTAAAAATAGATGTATAATACAGTCTCGAACCTCGCCTCCATCACCAAGCTCAGAAAATCTGGGAGTGCTTTGTTGAAGTTTTTCCAGCTCAACTTCTCTCTCGGAATGTGCCTGAACAGACATTCTATGATGTATGGTAAAATCAAGCGCACGCATGACAGGATGCATAGCTTGTTTTGGGTCCGAATCCGCGTTTGAGTCAAACACAATATCAAACTTTTTGTCTCTTAAATTGGCTTCTAGCGCGGTATATAACTCTAAAATCTTATGTGTTGGAAGCCCAAGAATTTGTTCATTCAAAGTACGCATCCATTCGAGAATTGCATCTTTTTTTTCTGCAATATCGCGGGCGTTAACAACAAGTTCTTCAGATGCTTGCAAACCTAGAGCTTTATAAAACCCCTGTTCCATAGTGGTCGCATAGTCTTGTGGTGTGATCATGGCTTAATCCCTTTAAAAATTTATAAAGGCATCAAAAACAGCTATTATACGTATTGTCAATTTATTTGCGTATTAAAACGGCGGTGAAGAAACCGTCGGTGTTGTGGCGGTGGGGGGTCATGCGCAGATATGGTTTGCCGAGGCTTTCAGGGACGGGCTGGATTTCGAAATCGGGGTGGTCTTTGAGGAAGCGTTCAATTTGCGCTTCGTTTTCATCGGGCAGGAGCGAGCACGTCGCATAAACCAGTTTTCCGCCGGGCTTTACGAGGGGGGCGGTTTTATCCAGAATTTCAGATTGAATGGCAGTCAGCTCCTCGAGGCTTGGGCCGAAAACGCGCCAGCGCATATCGGGGTTGCGCCGCCATGTTCCCGTGCCCGTGCACGGCACGTCGGTGAGGACAATGTCGAATTTTTCTTTTTGGCGTTTGAGCCATTTGGTGTTGTCGTCCAAGGGGCGGACTTCGATAATGTCGGCAATACGCGCCTTTCTGTATCGGTCTCTTCCTTTTTTTAAACGCAACGGATCGTTATCCATAGCAACAATACGGCCTTTGCATTGCATTTGTGCGCCTAAGGCCAGAGTTTTGCCCCCTGCCCCGGCGCAATAATCAAGGACTTGCATGCCGGGCTTTGCTCCGCACATCGCGGCGATGAGCTGGCTGCCTTCATCCTGAATTTCGATCCAGCCTTTGGCGAAGGCTTTGGTGCGGGCGAGATAAGATTTTTGCACGCAGCGCAGGCCGACGGCAGAATACGGTGTGAGTTCTGTCTTAACGCCGTCGGCTTCGAGGTAGTCTTTGGCTTTTTCACGCGAAGCCAGAACGGTGTTCACGCGCAGGTCTAGCGTAGCGGGTTCCAGCATGGCGGCCATTTCCGTTTCGAAATCGTTCCCGAAATAGGCTTTGAGTTTGTCTTCGTAGAGGGGTGGGCATTCGACTTTGATTTCACCGGGCATGTCGGGGTGGGTGATGCCTTCAGCTTTCTGCCCTGCTTCCAGTAAAGCTTTGACATACTGAAGCTCCTGAAGAGAGAGTTCTGCCGGGCTGTATTTTGAGCCATCGAAGAGGTCTTTGGTCAGGCGCTTTTCGTCTGCATCCTCGGCAAGGACAAGCCAGATGAGGACGCGCAGGCGCGGTGTGTCCTCGGCGCTCAGCTTTTCGATCCACCAGCCCAGACGCGCCGTCGCACGGGCCATGTTATAGCAGCGCTCTGCCACGTTTGTGCGGTCTTTGGAGCCGATATAGCGGCGCACGCGCATGTAATCGCCGATGACGCTGTCCATCGGGACGCGGGTGTTTTCGGCGATTTTTTCCAAAACATCAATGGTGGCTTGTATGCGCGCTGCTGGTTTCATAGGCATTCCTTTGCTTTGCGAGCGGACAGTACTTTAATTTTAAAAAATATGCATGCGAATTTTTGACTTTTTGGAAGGGCGGCCCAAATTAGTCCCATGAGCTTTAATTTAAGTTAGGTTTCTCTCCCCCAAACTATGCCCCTTCCGGCCCATGTGGCTGGAAGGGGTTTTTGCTGTTTTGGACAGACCCAAAAAAATGCATCGACTGCATTTATTGGGTTGTGTGAATCGTATTTTCGACTCATAGTTATTGCGTGATGATATATCATGCGCGGGCGCTGTCAGACCCGGCTAACACATATATTAGTGGGAGTATCTCGATGAGCTCATTAAGCATTTTTGTTATTATTTATATCGTAATTTCAGTTGGAATTGGTCTTTATGCCGCTTTGCGCGTGAAGAATTCTACGGATTATATTCTTGCGGGCCGCTCGCTGCCGATTTACATCACGATTGCCACGGTGTTTGCGACTTGGTTCGGATCTGAAGCCGTTTTGGGGATGCCTGCGACATTTATGGAAGAAGGGCTTGGCGGGATTGTCGCCGACCCGTTCGGGGCCGGGCTTTGTCTTGTGTTTGTGGGGATTTTCTTTGCTGCGCGGCTATATCGCATGAAGCTTTTGACGATAGGTGATTTTTACCGCCAGCGTTACGGCAAGACGGTGGAGATTCTGGTCTCGCTTGCGATTTGCATCAGTTATCTGGGATGGGTTGCAGCGCAGATTGTGGCGCTGGGTCTCACGATCAGTCTAATTTCAGGCGATGTGATTTCGTTTGAATGGGGCATGGTGATCGGGCTTGCGGTTGTTATGCTCTACACGATTTTCGGGGGGATGTGGTCCGTGGCAATTATGGACTTTATCCAGATGATGACGATTTTGGCCGGTCTTTTGGTGGTGGCGTATCTGATCTCTGCGCGGCTGGATGGCGGGTTTATGGAGGTCATTGACCATGCCTCGGCCAATAACAAATTTGATTTCTGGCCGGCATGGGGCGCGGCGCCGATCCTGGCGTTTGTGGGGAGTTTTGTGACGCTGGCGCTGGGTTCTATACCGCAGCAGGACGTGTTCCAGCGCGTGATGTCGGCGAAGGATGAGAAGACGGCCGTGCGCGGGACTGTTCTGGGCGGGAGCTTTTATATCCTGTTTTGTTTCGTACCGATTTTCATCGCTTATGGCGCGACGCTTTTGGATCCAAGCTTGATTACTACGCATATGAGCGAAGGCGGTGATCCGCAGCGGATTTTGCCCGAATTTATTTTGAACGACGTGCCTTTGGCTGTGCAGGTTGTGTTCTTTGGAGCTTTGCTGTCGGCGATTATGTCGACCGCTTCGGGGACGCTTTTGGCACCGTCGGCAATTTTGGCAGAGAATATTTTCAAAGAAGCTTTCAGGCTCAATGACAAGCAGCTTTTAATCACACTGCGGTGCTGTGTTTTTGGGTTTGGTTTGATTGTTCTGGCCTATGCTTATCTCAGCACGTCAGCGGGTCTTAGCATTTTTGAGATGGTTGAGAATGCGTATCTGGTGACACTGTGCGGGGCGTTTGTGCCGCTGGCCTTTGGGGTATATTGGAGCAAGGCGAATAATGCGGGCGCGCTGGTGTCGATTGCCTTTGGGGTGATCACGTGGTCTTTGCTCGAATACATGAATGTGCGGATGGAAGGCGGCCTGTTGGTTCCTCCGCAATTGGCGGGGCTGTTCATGGCGATTGTCGGCATGATTGTGGGCAGCTTGCTACCGATCAAAACCAAGAGGGTCGCGGCGAATAACGCATAGCGGCGGTTAGTTTTCTGTGCGGTAATTCGGGGCTTCGCGGGTGATGGTTACGTCGTGGACGTGGGATTCCTTAAAGCCTGCGCCGGTCATACGCATGAATTCTGATTTATCCTTCATCTCCTGAATGCTTTTGGCACCTGTGTAGCCCATGGCTGCGCGCAAACCGCCGACCATCTGGTGCACGACGGTGCCGATGGGGCCTTTATAGGGCACACGGCCTTCGATACCTTCGGGGACGAGTTTGTTGGATTGGGTGACGCCGCCCTGGAAGTAACGGTCGGCGGAGCCTTTGACCATGGCGCCGACGGAGCCCATGCCGCGATAGGATTTGTAGGAGCGGCCCTGATAAAGGATGACTTCGCCGGGGGCTTCGTCGGTTCCGGCAAAGACGCCGCCCATCATGGCCGCATCCGCGCCGGCCGCGATGGCTTTGGCAAAGTCGCCAGAATATTTGATGCCACCGTCAGCGATCACGGGAATGCCTTGTTTTACACAAACTTTGGCAACGTCCATAATAGCGGTCAGTTGTGGCACGCCTACACCGGCGACCACGCGGGTTGTGCAAATGGAGCCGGGGCCGATGCCGACCTTCACCGCATCCGCGCCCGCATCGATGAGGGCTTTGGCCGCATCGCCCGTGGCGATGTTTCCTGCCATGATCTGCAGCGTTGCCGGGGCGTTTTTGCGGATGGTCTTTACGGTATCCAGCACGCCTTTGGAATGGCCATGCGCGGTATCGACCACGACGATGTCGAGGCCTGCGCCAGCCATGGCAAGCGCGCGCTCTACGCCATTGATTTCGCCTGTGCCCACGGCGGCGCCCACGCGCAGGGAGCCGTGGTCGTCTTTGGTGGCGTGCGGGTGGAGCTGGGATTTTTCAATATCCTTCACAGTCAGGAGGCCGATGCATTTTTCGTTATCATCGACAACCAATAACTTTTCGATACGGTGCGTATGCAATAATTTTTTGGCTTCGGATTTATCGACGCTATTATAAACCTTTACGAGGTTTTCTGACGTCATAAGTTCTTGCACAGGCTGGTTCGGATTGTCGGCAAAACGCACATCGCGGTTGGTCAGAATGCCGACAAGGCGGCCATTATTTTCCGTCACCGGAATGCCGGAGATGCGGTTTTGCTGCATGATCAGCAGGGCTTCTTCGAGGGTCTGGTTGGGGCGAATTGTGATCGGGTCGACGACCATGCCGGATTCAAAACGTTTCACTTTTCGGACTTCGGCGACTTGTTGCTCAATGTCCATGTTACGGTGAAGAATGCCAAGCCCGCCGGCCTGCGCCATGGCAATGGCCATGTCGCTTTCGGTGACCGTGTCCATGGCGGCGGACAAAACAGGAATTTTGAGTGAGATTGTTTTTGTCAGACGCGTTGAGGTATCGACTTCGTTGGGCCTGTCTCTTATCCAAATCTGACGCAGCCGCCGAATAGAGAG
>CAYGNI010000018.1:0-24849 GCA_964351195.1 uncultured Micavibrio sp. | reverse complement strand
TTGGTATCCTTTTGTTTTAAATAAAAAAGCTTCGCATCTGCACAAGATCACGTTAAAACACTCTTATGACAGACGAAAAACTCATTCTTGCGATCCCCAAGGGCCGAATTTTAGAAGAGCTAATGCCCTTGTTGGAGAAATGCGACATCATCCCCGAAGACGATTTCACGGCCAAATCCTCGCGTAAGCTGCAATTCGCAACAAACCACGCCAATCTGGATATTATCCGTGTGCGCGCCTTTGATGTGGCGACATTCGTGGCCTATGGTGGCGCGGATCTGGGCGTGGTCGGCAGCGATGTGATCGAAGAATTTAATTATGATCAGCTCTATGCCCCCATTGATCTGGGAATCGGGGCTTGCCGTTTGAGCGTTGCGATGCCAAATGACGCGCAGGATCAAGATAAAGGCTCCAAACCCAGCCACATCCGCATTGCAACGAAATACCCGCATCTGACGGCGCAATATTTCGCCAATGCCGGTATTCAGGCCGAATGTATTAAGCTTAATGGTGCGATGGAGATTGCACCGGCTTTGGGGCTGGCCGACCGGATTGTGGACTTGGTCTCGACCGGAGGGACGCTGAAGGCCAACAACCTCAGCGAAACAGATACAATTATGAACATTTCATCCAAGCTGATCGTCAACCGCACGGCCCTGAAAACCAATCCTGAAACAGCGGAATGGGTTGAACGGTTCCGAAAAGCAGTTTCTTGATGCCTGTACATGACATCGCATCGATTGAAATTCTGGACCTCGATTTAAACGAGCACCAAGAGCTTATCCGCCGTGACCGTATGATTGCGTTGCGCGATCTGAAACGCGAAAGCCATTTCAAGCCCGTTCATGACGATCACGGTCCCTATGCGCTCTCGCTTTCTGTGGAGGAAGGACGGCTGGTTTTTCGGATGCAAAATGCGCAAGGCAGAGACTTGCCAATGCTGGTACTCTCACTGAAACCCTATAAGCGCCTGATCAAAGATTATTTTATGATCGTGCGCAGCTATGACGAGGCAATGCGTGAGGGCAAACCTTCGCGCATTGAAGCTATTGATATGGGGCGGCGCGGCCTGCATAACGAAGGCGCGGAATGCTTGATGGAACGCCTGGAAGACAAGATCACAATGGATATGAACACAGCGCGGCGTTTATTTACCCTGATTTGTGTTCTCCACGCCCAAAACCTGACGATGTGGCGATAGGCCTTGCATTTCGTCCAAAAAGGCGTATAAAAACTGCTTATTGAAAACAACCAAACGTAGAAAACATGCCAAAAGAAGACCTGATTGAATTTAAAGGTGTTGTCACCGAAATCCTTCCCAATGCGATGTTCCGCGTCACATTGGAGAATGATCACGTTATCCTGGCGCATACTGCCGGTAAAATGCGCAAGAACCGCATTCGCGTGCTTCAGGGGGATGTTGTTGTTGTTGAAATGACCCCCTATGACCTCACCAAAGGCCGCATCATCTTCCGTGAGAAGTAAATCACCCGCATCAAAGCTTATCCTTGCCTCCGCATCGCCGCGGCGTGTTGATCTGTTAAAGCAGGTTGGAATTGAGCCGGGCGACATTATCCCCGCAGATATTGACGAAACCCCTTTAAAGAACGAGCATCCGCGCGATTTGGCGCTGCGGCTTGCGCTCAGCAAAGCTGAAGCCGTTGCCGAAAAGCACCCCGGCAGATTTATTCTGGCCGCAGATACGGTTGTGGGCTGTGGCCGGCGCATTCTGGACAAAACCAACCATGAGGACAAAGCCAGAGCCTGCCTGAAAACCCTATCGGGTCGGCGTCACCACGTTTATGGCGGGATTGCGGTAATATCGCCCGAAGGACAGCGTGTTTCACGTCTGTGCGATACGGTCGTACAGTTCAAGACACTCAGTCCTTCAGAAATCGACACATATATCGAAAGCGGTGAGTGGAAGGGGGTTGCGGGCGGCTATGCCCTTCAGGGACGTGCCGCATCGTATATAAAATTTATCCGCGGGTCGTATTCCAATGTCGTTGGGCTATCTCTTTATGATACAATACAAATATTGACTGGTATTGGTTATAAAGAAGGATAAAAACTTGGATATTCTCATTGAAGAGCTGGACGGGAGTTTGTGGGCTGCAGCCCTGCATAACGGACGTCTTGAGGGGCTGGAGGTTGAACCTGCCCTTGAAGAGGTACGCTGGGGCTCGATTTATTGGGGTAAAGTTAAATCCGTTAATGCCGCTCTGGACGCTGTTTTTGTCGATTTAGACGGCTATAATACCGGAATTCTATACAACGCCGATACCCGCATAAAAGGCAAAGATGGACGCATTGAAAAAGGCGGGGCTACGGCTATTGGAAAAAGTTTTAAAGCTGGTGATATGATTGCCGTTCAGGCCAAAAGCGCGTATCTGCCTAAAGATTACGACGATTATGCGAGTGAGGAGACCAAAACGCCGCAACTCAGTATGGATATTACACTGCCCGGGCGTTATCTCATTTACTGCCCGATGATGGATTGCAACCGCGTTTCTACGCGCATTCGCGATAAAAAGCTGCGCAAGCAGATGATGAAAATGCTGGATGTACTGGAGGATATAAAGGGCTGTATCTTGCGCGCTGCGGCGGCAGATACACAGACCGATATTCTCACACGCGAAGGTAAGATCCTCAGCGTGGCATGGGAGGAAATGCAAAAGTATTTAGAGGGCGATGAGCCGAGCCTGATTGCCCTTGGCCCAGACGCTATTCAGCGTACGCTCAGCGATCAGGCGGCGCAGCGCATCGACCGCATTGAGGTCGTGACGATGGATCACTTTAATCATGTTGAGGAATGGTGCGCGATTTTTGCCCCAGACCTTGTTACAAAAATTGAGCCTGTTGAGATTGATAAAGCGGATGAGGATCTGGCGCTGTTTCATGAGCGCGACATCATCGGCCAGATTGAGGATTTGTTTCAATCCTATGTGCTGTTGCCGGGCGGGGGCAGTATCATTATTCAGGGCACAGCCGCGCTCACGGCGATTGACGTGAACAAAGGAAGCCACAAAGGCTCTCATCTTGATACCAATATAGAAGCGGCCAAAGAGGTCGCGCGGCAAATTCGCCTGCGCAATTGCGGGGGGATTATTGTCGTCGACTTCCTGAAAAGCCAGAATAAAAGCGATGAAGGTAAGCTCATTGCTGCGCTGGAAGAGGCCATTAATGATGACCCTTGCACGGTGCAAATTCACGGTATGACCAAGCTGGGGCTTATCGAAATAACCCGCAAACGCAGGACTCCCGCACTGACAGATCGTTTCGGCGGGCATTTCCTAGAAATCTGATATGATTGCTTGCGAAACGCATTAAAGGCACTGGACATCCTTTTCTCTTTTTCTTATAACACTCTATCTTCGTTGAAACGAAGTGTGCCCGGGTAGCTCAGTGGTAGAGCAGGGGATTGAAAATCCCCGTGTCGAAAGTTCAATTCTCTCCCCGGGCACCATTTTCCAATATTGTTTAAGTTTCGTGCCCACTGTATTAGGGGGTGGTTTTGTTTATTTTTCTGTACAGCGTGGATTTTGCAAGGCCAAGGGATTTGGCGGCTTGTGTGATATTGCCCTGGTGATAGTTCAACGCGTTTTGGATTGCCTCGTTTTCTATATCTGCTAGAGGGCGCGGTATGTTGCCTGCAGGTATAAACGCTGTGGTGGGTGCTTGTATTGTATCTGGGGGTACAATGGAGAGGGCGGAGAAATCATCGACATCCAGCGTGTCACCTTCGGCCATGACCATGGCGCGGTGAAGTGTGTTTTCCAGCTCTCTCACATTGCCGGGCCAATCGCGCCCGGTCAGCATTTTCATGGCCTGCGGCGTAATGTCGGGCATGAGGTGGGATTCCCCGGCGGTCAGGCGTTCGACAAAATGATGCGCCAAAGCGGGGATATCCGTGCGTCTGTCGCGCAGGGCGGGCAAGTGGATTGGCAATACGTTAAGCCGAAAATACAAATCGTCGCGGAATTTTCCGGATTTGACATCAGCGGCCAGGTCGTGGTGTGTGGCCGAGATTATACGTACATTCACGGGGATTGGCCTTGCTGCGCCTACGGGTAGAACTTCTTTTTGCTGGAGAACGCGCAGCAATTTGACCTGCGCAACCAGTGGCAGGTCGCCGACTTCGTCCAAAAATATTGTGCCGCCATCGGCTTCGCGGAAACTGCCGATGGATTTGGCGATGGCACCTGTGAAGGCGCCTTTTTCATGGCCGAAGAGTGTGCTTTCGACGAGTTTTTCAGGGATGGCGCCGCAGTTCACGGCGACAAACGGTTTGCCGACGCGGTGGCTTTCGCCATGTATGGCGCGGGCGAAAACCTCTTTTCCTGTTCCTGTTTCGCCGGTGATTAGGATTGGAATATCGGATGCGGAGGCTTTTCGGCCGGTTTTTATAACGACGCTAAGGCCGTCTTCGTGGCCGATGAGGTCGTCGAACGTGAAGGCGCCTTCGTCTTTGCGCTTGAGACGGGTGACTTCTTTTTCCAGCAGGCTGGTTTTTAAGGCGTTCTGGATGGCTGCTTGGAGGCGCGGTCTTTCGACCGGTTTTGTTAAATAATCGTAGGCGCCTATTTTCATGGCCTCGACAGCGATGTTGAGGTCTTCGTGCCCTGTTAGCATGATGATGGGTAGGTCAGGGCGGCGTTGTTTTATAATGTCCAAGAGTTCCATGCCGTTGATGTCTGGCAGACCGATATCGAGGATTATAAGGTTGATGGACGGGTTATTTTGCAACAAGGCGAGGGCCATGCTTCCGTCGTTTGCTACGATAGCTTTATGATCAAGTGTATTTTGCAGGAGCAGGACCAGCATTTCCTGCTGCACGGGTTCGTCTTCGATAATAAGGACCTGAATCGTCATAGTTCCATTGTCCCCTAAAAGTCTTAAAATTCTCAAAATAAAACGTTCTAAAATGAGAAAGCGTAGCGTTTTGCGACATGTGTAATTTTATAAATAATTGATTTTAAATGTAAATATTTTGGCACACATTTTGTAATATGTAAAATAAGAAGGGGTGTAGTATGAAAGTTATAAAGGAGCGTTCCGAAGAAACTCTTGTACAGAAGGTGAGTAACGGTCTTGATGTGAACGGCAACCGTTACTGTTTGCATATTAGAGGGGTGGCATTTCGTCAAAAGGATTTTGATGTTTTGCCTGAATTGCTGGCTGGCTGGGTTGGTCATACAAGTGGTGAGATCTATGTGTGTTTTGACCGGGATCTTTTTGTCTTTTCAGAAAATCTTTCACCAGAGGTTTTTGAGCGGCTGAAAGAGCATTTTTACGCCCGGTTTGAGTATGAGCCATATCTCAGATCCAAACCGCTGTCGTTTTACGACATTGAGAATAACGCACTTGGTTTGACCGACCTGGCCGAAACAAAGCTGGCAAAGAAAATCAATTTTCAAAAACAAGAAGCACAGAAGGAACGTGAAGAAACTAAAGAGCTAGAAAGACAATCTTTTCTTGCGGGCCCTATTAATTCTGAGCTGCTTTCAACTTTAAAGCGTCGCCGAGAGGCGCGTAGCCATATTGAAATTATGGTTGTGGAAGATGATGCATTTTCTCGCAACCTTGTTGCTACGGCGCTGAATGCTTGCAGCGTTAGTTTTGCCGAGGACGGGCATGAGGCAATTATGGGTTATCTGCACAAAGCACCTGACATTGTATTTCTTGATATCGAGCTACCTGATGTGACAGGGCATGATGTGTTGTCTAAGGTTCTGTCTTTTGACCGTGATGCTTTTATTGTGATGTTAAGTGGTAATTCGCAAAGCGAGAATGTGCAAAGCGCCATTCAACAGGGTGCAAAAGGTTTTGTTGGTAAGCCTTTCACAAAGGAAAAACTGCTGCAGTATATCAATAAATGCGGGGCCAAGCAGCTTACCAAAGAGGGGTTGTAATCATGGATTTTATAATGACGCCGGACCTGGAGGATAGAGCTCTTCATCTCAATGATCCGAAAGTATTGTTGGTTGAAGATGATCCCGTAACACGCTGGCTGGTAAGAGTTGCGTTGAAAGGTGAGTGTGTATTGTTAACGGCGCCAGATGCTGGAAAGGCGATTAACTCCTATCACACCCACAAACCGGATATGGTCTTGCTTGATATTGGATTGCCCGATTGTGATGGCAAGGAGTTGTTGACGCGTCTCATTCATATGGATCCCGGTGCTTATGTGGTTATGTTTAGCTCACAAGACGAGCCGCAGAATATTTTTGAAACGATACAAAACGGCGCGAAAGGCTTTATTGTTAAGCCATTTTCCAAGGACGCAATTTTGGAACATGTGGAAATTTGTCCGATGGGATAATGATTTAAGCTCTTATGAGGAGGGGCTGGATATGATGATGTTGGAGAGATTGTCGGCGAATGTACAGTTTCCCTTTTTTGCCAGGAATAAAGATGGGCAAAAAGAGGAAAAGCAGCGTAAGTCTTTTCCTATTCATTTGTTGTCATTGGCGTTTGTGATGACCGTTGTGTGTTTTGTATGGGTCGGCGGTTATAGTTATAAGATTCATCATTATGTGAGCTATAGTTTGGAGCAGAGTTCTGCGGCTGAGGCTTTAAGTAATGAAATTCATGATTTGGATTTTGCGCTGACCTATGCGGCGACGATGTACGTGGCAACGCAGGACGCGCAATGGAAATATAAGTATGAGGAGGATGCGCGCAAGTTGGATGCGGCGATTGCCAGAATGAAGGCAGAGTATCCTGATGTTGAAGATGACGATGATGCCGGGGGAATTATCGATGAAGCTAATCAAAGGCTGATCGCAATGGAAACTCAGGCTTTTTCCCTGACTGGGCAGGGACGAGCGAGGCAGGCCGAGGATATCCTGCAGAGCTGGGATTATTTTAGATACAAGCAAAAATATTCTGAGGGTTTGCATGAGTTTTATGAGGAGGTTGAGCGTGGTCTTCATCAGGAAGCAAAGTATTTTGCAGATAAGATTTATCAGGCGTTTTATTGGGCCGTCATAGCCGTTGTCATTTTGGGGGTCGTCTGGTTTTTCGCAATACGCAGTTTGAAGAGTTGGCGCCAAGAGCTTGAAGACGCGCGCGCTGATCTTGTTCTGCGCTGTCAGGAAAAAGAGAAAATGGAACGTCAGGTTCGCAGTTATGCCGAAGATGTGCGCGCGGCGCATACGCGCGCGATGCAGGCTGTGGAGGATGCCGAGAGTGCAAACCGTGCGAAGTCAGAATTCTTGGCGAATATGAGCCATGAGTTGCGTACGCCGATGAATGGAATCATTGGGATGGCGGATATGCTCGAGGGGACGGGCCTTGATGAAGAGCAGTTGGAGTACAACGAAGTGCTGCGCAAATCTGCGAAAAGTTTATTGTTGATTGTGAACGATATTTTGGATCTGTCTAAAATTGAGGCAGGCAGTATGGAGATTGAATCTGAGCCGTTTGCCTTGCGCCGGGCGATCACTGATACGGTTGAACTATTTACCGGGATGGCGAGCAAAAAAGGTGTGGTTTTAAGTGCGGATATTGCACGCGATTTGCCGCGTTACATTGAGGGAGACGAGGGACGGTTTGTGCAGGTTTTGAGAAACCTTCTAGGGAATGCAATAAAGTTTACCGATGAGGGCAGCGTTCATTTTATCGCAGAGTTAAATAACGGTAATCTTTTGGTTCGCGTAACGGATACTGGGATAGGAATTAGTGAAGACGATCTGGAAAATGTGTTTGATAAATTCCATCAGGCGAATAATTCAACCACGCGTATTTACGGTGGTACGGGGCTTGGGCTGGCGATCTCCAAACAGCTTATTGAAATGATGGGTGGGGAGATTGGCGCGGAGAGCGTTATTAAGAAGGGCTCAACGTTCTGGTTTAAACTTCCGATGATTGTGCGTGAAGATATTGATGACATTTTAGAGCGTTTTGTACCTCGTTCTTCCTCATTGCAGGTGCCAAATCTCGTATTGCCACACAACCAAGTATCTATGAATACGCAAGCGCGGATATTATTGGTTGAAGACCATCCAACGAACCAATTCCTGATGAAGCGGCTTTTGAGTAAACTTGGATTTGAAGGGGTTGATTGCGTGGATAACGGCAAGATTGCGTTAGAGTTATATGAGACACATTCTTACGATTTGATCCTCATGGATTGTCAGATGCCGGAAATGGACGGCTACGAAGCGACAGGATGGATCCGTTCGATGGAGACGGGTGATGCACGTATTCCTATTATTGCGATGACAGCGAATGCGATGGTTGGTGATCGTGAAAAATGCCTGAAATGCGGTATGGATGATTATATCAGCAAGCCGGTGGATGCTGTTAAGTTTGCCCACCTCATCTCTCACTGGCTGCCTGGCGACCAAGAACAGGGTTTATCCGATGTTCAAGGTGCGTCAGGCAGCGCTTTTTTGCACAAAAATGTGCGGGAGACAGGGGAAAAAGAGGGTGCCGATACGCCTATTAATCTTGAGCATCTTGAGGCGTTTACGGATGGTGATTTTGATGTGGAGCGTGAGTTGTTTGGTTTGTTCTCCGAACAGGCGATTCTTGCTCTGGATCGTTTGGAACAATCTTGTGATATGGGGGACGATGATGAATGGCGCAGTGCGGCACATAAATTTAAGGGGGCGGCGGCAAATCTTGGGGCGCAAAAGCTCTCAGAGTTGTGCTTTTCTGCGGAGAAGGGGTTTGAAGCGCCGCAGGGTGACAAGCTTGAATTATTGTGCGCTATTCGTGCGGGATTTGAAGATGTGCAGCACTTCATAGACACGCGTGTGAGCGGTTAATGTATGCTATGGTGCTTTGTTATATCTTTCTTAAAATGGCGGCTTTGTGGGGCTTGTATAGGCGTTAAAGTTTATTTTTTGGTGTTACGGGTGGTTTTTTGAGCGAATTTGTCTTTAAGTTTTTTGGAACATACGGGCATGTGTCCGGAGTTTACTGTTTTAAAAGCAGTAAAAATTTTATATACTTTTCGGTGCGATTAACTTCATGATTCTTAACCTTCATTTAATCTTCGCTCGTTACACTGAGTACTTAAGGGCTACAACTACAATAAAAAAATTATCTTGGCTACGCAGTGATTTAGTGGGTTGTCTAGTTTAACTTTTATTAAAATGGAGGGTATAGCTATGACACTCAAACCAGATAGCATGAACGTTCTGATCGTTGATGACTATAAAACCATGCTTAGAATTATTCGCAATCTTCTCAGTCAACTTGGTTTTTCCAATGTTGATGAGGCGACAGACGGCACTATGGCGCTAAAAATGATTGGCGACAAAAAATACGATCTCATTATCTCAGATTGGAACATGGAGCCAATGACCGGACTTGATTTATTGAAGTCCGTCAGAGCGGCGAATAACCCTGTTCCCTTTATAATGGTCACAGCAGAAAGTAAGACGGAAAATATTATCGCGGCCAAAGGGGCCGGGGTTAACAATTATATCGTTAAACCTTTTACTGTTGATACGCTGAAAAGTAAGCTCATATCAGTTTTGGGAGACTTCTAGATGACTGAAAGTGCTGTCTATAAGAGAGATCAGGTTGTGAATATTATTAACTCTGTTCTTGGCAAGATCAAACCGCCTTCGGAAGCGGGTTATGAGGTGCTGGACCGTGAGCTTAGAGAGCTTAAAGATATTATCGAGAGTTTGCGCAATCACCTACATACAAATCAGGTCAGTGATGTTAGTCAGACACATATTCCTGTGGCCACAGATGAGCTGGATGCGGTTGTTGAGGCAACGGAGCAGGCGACTGAAAGTATCATGGGCGCGTGTGAAGAAATTCTTGAAGATCTTAAGGGGGGAGACCAAGAGGTTTACAAGCGTGTTGAGGTGGCCACAACGAAGATATTTGAAGCTTGCACGTTTCAGGATATTACCGGACAGCGAATTAAAAAGGTTGTTGATTGTTTGAAGGAGATTGAGGTGAAAACCGCTTCCGTTTTGAGTGCGTTTGAGATCGGCGGTGTTAGTTCACCTTCTAACGATGAAACAGGTAAACAGGGTGGAGGCGAAGGAGAGGTCGTTAATTTGTTGAATGGTCCGCAGTTGCCGCAGAATGCTGTAACTCAGGAAGAGATCGACAAGCTTCTTGCTGCGTTTGATGATTAAGACGTTTTTTAATGACAATATTGTCCAAGCCTTTGATACATAGGAGATGTATTTGTGGATGATCTAATCGTTGAGTTTTTAACTGAGACTAATGAGAGTTTGGGTGACCTGGACGTCTCTCTTGTTAAGCTTGAGCAGAATCCAAATGATAAGGAACTGCTCTCTGAGATTTTCCGCGTCATGCATACAATTAAAGGGACTAGCGGGTTTTTGAACCTTCCCCGCCTAGGAAGTGTTGCGCACAAGGCAGAGGACCTTCTTGGTCTTTTCAGGGATGGAAAACTCCAGCCAATTCCGTCCTATATTTCTCTTATTCTTGAAGCGATCGACCGTATTAAAGACCTCATCGCTGTGATTGAAACAAGCGGCTCAGAGCCAGAGGGTGATGATTCCGATTTGATCAATCGCCTTGCGGCGGCCTGTGAAGGTGAAGAAATTGAGGCGGCGACGCCTGGTGCGTCTGCTCCTGTTCCTGAAGAGGGTGGTGATGTGCCTGCCGAAGCGGCGGGCGAAACAACGGCCGAGGTTGCTGCGGCACCTGCACCGGCTGAAGGTGTTGCTCCGGCAACGTCGAATGAAACACCGTTGTCTGCGCAAAGTCTGCGTGTGAATGTTGATGTGCTTGAAGGTTTGATGACTCTGGTGAGTGAGCTGGTCTTGGCACGCAACCAGATTCTTCAGGTTGTGCGTGCACAAAAAGGTAACGGTATGTCCGGGCCATTGCAAAGGTTGAGCCATATCGTATCTGATTTGCAAGAAGGCGTTATGAAGACTCGTATGCAGCCGGTTGGGAATGCTTGGTCGAAGCTGCCTCGTATTATCCGCGATATTTCTACAGATCTTGGAAAGAAAATTGAACTCGAGATGACTGGTCAGGATACGGAGCTTGATCGTCAAGTTTTGGAGATGATTAAAGACCCGTTGACGCATATGGTACGTAATTCTGCGGATCATGGTATTGAGATGCCTGAGGATCGTTTGGCTGCAGGTAAACCAGAAGCCGGGCATATTCGCCTGAATGCGTATCATGAGGGTGGCTATATTCTGATTAAAATTTCTGATGATGGGCGTGGGCTATCTCTTGCAAAAATCAAAGACAAAATTATTAAAAATGGTCTGGCGAGCGAAGAAGAACTTGCGGCGATGCCAGAGCAGCAAATCCAGCAATTTATTTTTTCCGCCGGTTTTTCTACTGCGGAGCAGGTTACATCTGTTTCAGGGCGCGGGGTTGGTATGGACGTTGTGCGAACCAATATTGAAAAGATTGGTGGCGCGATTGAAATGGAATCTGTTGAGGGTCAGGGAACGTGTTTTACTATCAAGATCCCGCTCACGCTGGCGATTATTTCTTCCTTGATTGTGGGTGTTGATCATGCACGGTTCGCGATCCCTCAGCTTGATGTCGGAGAGCTTGTTATGACCAAGTCGGACGGGCCTAACCGTATAGAGGAGATTAACGGTACGCCGGTTTTCCGTTTGCGTGGAAAAATACTGCCGCTAGTGTGTTTACGCGAATTGCTGGGCTTCCCAAAGCAAGATGAGGGTGAAAAGTTGCGTTATATTGCGGTAGTAGATTCCGGTTCGTTCAGTTTCGGTATCATTGTCGATCGCATTTACGACACGGAGGAGATTGTTGTTAAGCCTTTGACCAGCTTGCTGAACACTCAAACGGTTTTTTCCGGCAGCACCATTTTAGGTGATGGCGAAGTTATTATGATTTTGGATTCATCAGGTATTTTACGGACCGCTAATATTGCAATTAATGCTGCGATGAAGAAAGAGATGGAATCGCAAGATGCTGCCGAAGATGATCATGCCAAGACAGAAGTTCCTTTGTTGTTGTTCAGTGTTGGAGATAACGATCTTAAGGCGGTTCCACTAGAGCATGTTGTGCGACTTGAGGAAGTTGATTTGGCGGATATTGAGACGGCCGGCGGGCGTTATGTTATCCAGTATGGGGATAGTCTTATGCCCATTCATTGTTTCAATGATCTTAAGACCATGCCGTCTTCGGGACGTCGTCCGGTGATTGTTTTTAAAACGAAGGAGGGGCTTTCCGGTTTGCTGGTTGAAAGGATCATGGATATTACGTCTCACTTTGGCGAATACCAGATCAAGTCTGAAGGTGCGCTGGAGGGCAGTGCGATTGTTAAAGGCCGCGCGATCGATATTGTGAATCTGTCTTTTGAGCGTGCAGCGAACCCACTTACCAATGGTAATGGCAGCGATAACGGACATGGCGCTTATGCACATTTTCCTGATTTGGATCTTCAGCAATACCATGGAGCAGCAAAATGATGTTGGCACAGCAACTTTCAGATCATCATTTGTTGACTTTTACGCTGAATGAGCAGCTGTTCGGCGTTCCAGTTTTGCAAGTTAACAGCGTTCTTGGAACTCAGAAAATTACGGAGACAGCAATGACACCACTTTCCGTGGCAGGTGTCATGAATTTGCGCGGGCGTATTGTTACCGTTGTGAATGTTCGTCACTGTCTTGGACAACCTTCTGTGGAAGACGCAGATATGTGTATGAGTGTTGTCGTTGAACATGATGGTGAGTTGTTCAGTTTGATTATCGATAAAGTGGGGGACGTGCTTGATTTAAGGCAAGACACGTTTGAGCATACACCGGCGACTTTGGACGGTGCTTGGCGCAGTGTTTCTTCTGGAATTCATAAATTAGAAGATAAGGTTCTTGTTGTGCTAGATATCGGGCGGTTGCTCGATCTGGCTGGTGGGAAAAAAGAGAGTTAGGGTTATTTGTATCAGGAGGGGAAAAAATGAACTGTCTTATTGTTGATGATAGTGTCACAATTCGCAAAATTATCGCGAGTATCATAGGCGGACTTGGTTTCGATTATAGAGAGGCTGAGGATGGTCTTAAGGCTGTGGACGCATGTAAGGAGAGCATGCCGGATCTTATTCTTTTGGACTGGAACATGCCAAACATGGATGGCCTGGAGTTTTTGAAGGTTTTACGTGGCATGGATAATGGGTCCTATCCGAAGGTTATATTCTGTACCACTGAGAACAGCATGGATTATATCCAAAATGGCATAGCTGCGGGTGCTGATGAATTTATTATGAAGCCGTTCGATAAAACCATTATAGAAACAAAGCTCTCACAGCTTGGCATTCTTGAGGAAAAGACTTAGTCTTTTTTGTATGGAATTACTCATTTGCACTTTTAAAGAAAAGCTTTGATGTCTCAGACCCAATCACCCATTCGTGTTCTTATTGTTGATGACTCAGCTGTTATTCGCAGCGTGATTGCCCGCACCCTTGAGGAGCAAGATGGCGTAGAGGTGGTCGGTAAGGCGGTGAATGGGCAGCTTGGTGTTGAAAGTGTTGCGGAGCTTAATCCGGATATTGTTATTTTAGACATTGAGATGCCTGTTATGGATGGTATCACAGCGTTGCCTTTAATCCTGAAAGAGAAGCCCGGAGTGCGGGTTTTGATTTGTTCGACGTTGTCGGCACGCGGCGCGGATATAAGCATTAAAGCGCTTTCCCTGGGGGCAGCTGATTGCCTTCTTAAGCCGGATAGTAGTGAGATTTCTGCTGCTGAGACGTTTAAAAAGGATCTTGTGCGTGTGGTTCGTGGTTTAATGCCAGGTAAATGGCAACCAAAAGCGGCTGTTCCATCTGCTATGCCTTCGTCGTCTCAGATCACTTTGCGTAAGCATCCTGGGATATTAGCCCCGAAAATACTGGCGATAGGCAGCTCAACAGGGGGTCCGAAGGTTTTAATGGATGTCATGGCCGGTTTGAAAGATTTGCCTATACCGATTGTCATTACCCAGCATATGCCTAAAACTTTCACAGCGCTCTTAGCACAACATATACAACAAAAAGCGGGTATTCCATGCGTTGAGGGACAGCCGGGTGATATCTTGAAGCCTGGACATGCCTATGTTGCGCCTGGAGGATATCATATGGTGTTTGAAAAAAGAGGTGAAGATGTGTGTATACAGACTAATGAAGATCCTCCCGAGAATTTCTGTCGTCCTTCGGTTAATCCGATGCTACGAAGTCTTTTGCCTATTTATAAAGACCGTATTTTATGTGTCATACTTACGGGTATGGGGAATGATGGTTCCCAGGTCTGTGAGGATCTCGTGAAACAAGGGGGGCAGGTTATTGCGCAGGATGAGGCGACTTCCGTCGTATGGGGAATGCCGGGGGCTGTGGCAACGGCGGGGCTATGCTCTGCGGTTTTGCCTGATTATAAAATATCAGAAAAGATTAGAACGATCGTACAAGGACACAGCTTATGAGCATACCACAGGATGATTTCTTATTTTATAAACAGTTTTTGTACGAAAAATTTGGCTATGTTTTAGGCGATGACAAGACATATTTACTTTTGTCACGTTTAACGCCTGTTTCCCGAAAGTGGGATTTTCCATCATTGGATGACATGACAAAAAAAGTGCGCTCGGGAACGGGTGACCAAAAAATGGTTAAAGAAATTATCGATGCGATGACAACGAATGAGACGTTGTTTTTCCGTGATGAGCGTCCATTTAAGTATTTTCGTGAAGTTCTCGTACCGCATATTGAGAAGGCGCGTGAAACACGCAAGCGTATCCGTATTTGGTCTGCGGCGTGTTCAACCGGGCAAGAGCCTTACTCTGTTGCTATTACGCTGATGGAGGTGTTGAAGGATTTTAAGAGTTGGAACATTGAAATTATTGCGACTGATTTATCGGATAAGGCTTTGGGCCAGGCGATTAAAGGAGAGTACAGCCAGTTTGAGATTCAACGTGGAATGCCAATTCAGCAATTAATGAAATACTTCAAGCAAGAGGGGCAGGTGTGGCGTATTAATGATGAGGTGCGCAATCTTGTTCGATTTGAGAGTTTCAACCTACTTGAGCCGATGGATAAGTTTGGCGTGTTTGATATTATTTTCTGCCGCAATGTTTTGATTTATTTTGATGACGAAACGAAGAAAAAGATTTTCCAGAAGTTGACTAAGCGTATGGAGCCCGATGGTTATTTGTATCTAGGTGGTGCAGAATCTGTTTTGGGTCTGTCTACAGAATTAAAGATTATAAAAGAATGTCCTAGTCTTTATACTCTTCAGGAGGCGGCGGAATCGTCGGCGCCGGTTTCACTTACTTCGGGGCAAAAAGGTCTATGATGAGGTCTGATATGAATATGAAAGCAGAAAATACCCGTAAAGCGTTGTTGCTTGTTGATGAATCTGACCCGAGCGGTGCGGAGGGTATTCAAGGCGATATCAAAACCATTCAGGCTCTGGGGGAGTATGCGTTCACGGCAATTACTTCTATGGCTTTGCCGCGAGATAAGAAATTTGTGCCCGGGAGTACGACGATTGAACCGCGTATTATTGGGCGGCAAATGCGTTCTTTCTTACCCTCTGTGGATATTGATGCCATTAAAATTGGTTATATCGAGAGTGAAGATGCCATCAACGTTATCGCCGATGTTTTGGATGAGTATTGCGATAAGAATGTTCCAGTTATCATTGATCCTTCTATTGTGTCACGTGGGGGGCAAGTGTTGGTTGATGATGATGCAATTGCAGCGTGGAAGCGCAGGCTTTATATCCATGCCAAGATTTTGACGCCCAATGCAAAGGAGGCGGAGCTTTTAGGTGGGATGCCGATTGCGGATATTGATGATATGCGCCATTCTGCGGATATGATGCGCACGCTTGGGATTGAGAATGTTATTCTCAAGGCCGGGCAGGTTGAAGGTGGTAAGGAGCTTTATTTTGTTGCAACACCCACGGATGAGCGCATTTATGAGCGACCTACGGTTGATACGCCGCATACGTTGGGTGCGGGTAATGCTTTTTCTTCCGCGTTGGCGGTAAATATGGCCAAGGGGCTTGAGATTTTTGATGCGATAGAACATGCGCTTGACTTCGTGCACCAGGCGATTTTGCATGGTTGCAGCGTTGGTAAGGGCGCGGGCTCTATAAACCATTCCTTCCATATAGATGGGCATAATTCCGTTTTTTATCCGGAAGCGATTAAGGTTTACAGTGCTTAGGCTTTTTAGCCGGCTTTCAGATTTTCAAGACGGTCCAGTGCTTGAAGAACTTCTTCGGGGTATTGTCGGCGTTCGATGAAGCCTTGTCCGCCTGCGTTTCGTGTGACTGAGGCTTCGAGCGCTCTAGCCAGCGTATCAGCGATGCCTGCGTCTTTTTGATCCAGCGCCAGGTTGAGGGATTCCAGAATTTTGTCGCATAAGCGGGTGTATGATGGGGCGGCGTTATCTTCAGTCATAGTGTTTCCTTTGTAGAGCTGGGTTTGTCATCATGAATACGCATGGTGACAGGTTAGAACCATTTAAGCTTTTTGAAAATCAAAATTTGCAGCGCGACGAGTGTTACCAGTATTGCGGTAAAGATCATGAAGGCATAGGGGTTATCTGCGCCGGGTATGCCGCCGACATTGATGCCCAAAAGCCCTGTCAAAAAGCCCAAAGGCAGGAAGATCGCGGCGATCACGGACAAGACATACATGTTTTTGTTGAGGCGGTCGGCCAATGATGTGCCGAGTTCGTCTTTTACGATTTGCGCACGCTCGCGTATGGTGTCGAGGTCTTCGATATAGCGGATGAGGCGATCCAGGCTTTCTTGAAGTTTGCGGCGATGGTTTTGATTGATCCAATCCAGCTCTGAGGTGCGCAGATGTGAGATGACGTCGCGTTGTGGGGCGATATAGCGACGATAGATTATGACACGTTTGCGGATGGAAGTTATTTCGCCGCGTTCTTCGGGATCGGGGTCTTCAATGACGCGTTCTTCGATATCGTCGAGTTTTTCATCGAGCTCGGAAAAAGCGGGTTCCATGCGCTCGAAGAGGCGAGAGCTGAGCATATTGAGGAAGTCGCCGGAATCTTTGGGGCCTGTTGCATTTTGAATAAGTTCCTGTATGTCCTGAATGGCTTTGAGGGCCCTGACCTGCACAGTGATGATGCGGTGGGCATCGATCCAGATACGGGCGGAGACCATGTCTTCGGGCTCTGCATTTTCATTCAGATTGACGCCGCGCAAGATCATCAGCGCACCGGATTCAAATTCCAAAATGCGGGGGCGCGTTTCGGGGGCTAAAAGCGCGTCGAGAATAATTTGGTCGAGATACGAAACTTCGCGCTCAAGCCATGCGCGACAATCGGGGTGTTTGGCATTCAGGTGCACCCAAGCGAGCTGATCGGCCTTGATGGTGTCGGTGACAGCCTGTCCTGTCAGCGGCGTTCCCGTACCATCCCCGTTGATGGATGATGCATATAATATGGGGGTGCTTGTTTCCATGCTCTATTTTTTACTGGGGTCCATGCGCGGGTAGAAAATCGGTTCTGGGATGTCCAACGGCTCAAGGGCTTTCATTTCTTTTTCACAGACGGGCGGCGTGTCTTTTAACAGGCCTGGCCATTTTTCAACCCAGCCGCGGTCATGTTCGGCCTCTGGCACAAGCGTGTGTTTGACGCAGCTTGAGGTGCCGATGGTTGCGAGGTAGTCATCCAGTTCGGATTTTGGAACAACCATGTCCTTGCCGCCGATAAAGTGGTGTTGGGGCAGGGTGTTTAGGTCATGATCGGCTGGTAGAAGATCAGGCGCGAAGTTTCCGGCTACTGTGCGCAGGGATAAAACATCGTCGCGCTGCGTTGCCAAGATAGACGTGATGGCTGCGCCATCGCCGTAGCCGATAAGGTTGACGCCTTTGATGTCATAGCGGCGCACGATATTGTCGATGGCAGCATTATAAGACGAGATGACTTCGGGGGAGAATTGTTTGCTGCGCCAATAGTCCGGGGCGCAAGGTTCTGCGCCTGTTGGTTTGTCGATAAATTCGCAAGGACCGGCGATATAGGCGAGGTTATCGGCGTTATCGCGGCTGGCGAGGTGCAGGGCCACTGGGTTAGATGGTGTTGGGTTTTCTAAATTCAGATCCTCAAGGATATTCTTTTGTTCTTCGTTCTTATAGGTTTTGACGATATTGCCAATATATATATTTGCAGCTTGTTCGCGTTCATGCATGCGTTCATACGCGGCGAGGTCGAAGGGCGATGCGTGAACGTGGCGTTTGAGCATCCATGCTGGGGCGGCAATGCGCTGCGCGACTTCGGAGCGGATGGATTCGGGCGGCACGGAGCAGGCCGAAATTGCGATGAGCGCGGCGGCGGAAAGCCCTGTGAGGAATGTTTTATGAAGTGAGGAAAGCTTTGTCATGGGAGGGGTGTCTTTGTGTACGTTAGCGATTTAAACTCACTCTATGGTATCGGGTTTCCAGCCTTGTTTCCACTCTTTTAAGGGGAGGATCTCCGGAGCTTCCCCATTTTTATGAAACCAAGAATCAACGACATAGGAGTCTCCGGTTTCAATTTCGGTGATGAGCGCGGCTTGATGCGGCCAGCGCCCTGTATCGCCAGGAAGGCGGACGGCGGGTGGTTCTATCGTATGGTGTTTGATGTGGCCGCGCGCTTCGAGGACGCGCAGGTATATGCTGGTGTTGGTGCTTTCATCGACACAGTCATGTTGGTAAAAGCCGGTTTGTTTAAAGGTGCCTTCAACATCGCTGTGGGTTCCGGTGATATCGCCTACAATGATTTCAAATTGTGTGATGGCTTTGGCGATTTTATCGCGTTCCTGCGCGGGGGTTTTGGATTTGCGTTTAAAGAATTTGTCGATGGCGGCCCATTCTTTTTTGTTGAGCGTGAGATGGTCGACGAATCTGCAGCCATAGGCGCGGCAGCTTTGGAAGCTGTCTTTTGCTGGTTGCTGTAGGTGTCTTTGCGCGAGATAGTCGTCGAGGTTTTCGTATTTTGCAGCGCAGGCGCTTAGCGTTAGCGCGATGACGGTGAGAAGAAAAAGTCTCATGCAGCAATCTCAATAATGATGGGGGTATGATCAGATGGGCGTTCCCAACCGCGCGGGGTTTTATCGATTGTGCAATTTTGGATGCGGTCGGCGATTTCGGGGGAGAGCAAAAAGTGATCGATGCGGATACCGTTATTTTTTTGCCAAGCTCCGGCTTGGTAATCCCAGAAGGTGAATTGCTTGGTGTTTTTGTTGTAAATACGAAACGCTTCGTATAGCCCAAGGTTTATCAGAGATCGGAAGGCGGCTATGCTTTCGGGCTGGAACAGGGCATCGCCTTTCCATGCTTTGGGATCGTGGCAATCTTTGTCTTCGGGGATGACATTAAAGTCGCCACCGATGGCGAAGGGGATATTGTTATCTTTCAACTCTTTAAGCCTTTCTCTTAAACGACCCATCCATGAGAGTTTATACGTGAATTTTTCAGTGCCGATCGGGTTTCCATTGGGCAAGTAGATGTTAATTAATCTAAAACCGTTCGTTTCGAATTCGAGGTATCTGGCTTGTTCGTCTTCGCCATCGCCGGGGAGTTTTTCAAGGATGATTGTGATGGGCGTTTTTGAAAACACGGCGACGCCGTTATAGGCTTTTTGCGTCACGGCGGCGGTTTCATATCCAATCGCTTTAAAGTCTTCGGCGGGGAAGTCCAGCCCTTTGAGTTCTTGCACCATCAAGACATCGAGATCCGTGCCCTGTAAGTATTTCAGGACGTGGTCTTTGCGTGCGTTTATTGAATTAACGTTCCAGGATGCGATTCTCATACTGGCATATTAAACGGAAAAACTTGTTCCGCAACCGCAGCCCGATGCCGCGTTGGGGTTCTCGATTTTGAATTCGGAGCCGATCAGCCCTTCGTCGAATTTTATGGTTGATCCTTCGAGGAAAGGCAGGGAGATATCGTCGGTTATCACCGTATCTGCGAATGTTTTATCGTGATCGTTTGTGTCTTCGGTTAGCTCCAGCTTGTATTGAAAGCCAGAGCAGCCACCGCCTTCGACGGTCACGCGCAGCATCAGCGCGGATTTGCTCTGCGCTGTGCGTAATTCGTTAACGCGCTTTACTGCGCTCTCATCGATAGTTAAGCTCATATAACTATTATATAGTGTGGAGTACCCTATGAGCAATACTGCGAAAGCCCAACCTTCCTATAATTATTGTGCGTTGCCGCTAGCGGCGTATGCGTGCGTGCCCGAGAATACCCGCGGGCGGGTCTATGAAGAGCCGGTGAGCGAGCACCGCAACGCGTTTCAGCGTGATCGTGACCGGATTATCCATTCCTCGGCTTTCCGCCGTTTGAAGTATAAAACGCAGGTGTTTGTGTATGATGAGGGCGATCATTACCGCACGCGGCTGACCCATACGTTAGAGGTGGCGCAGATTACACGCTCGATTGCGCGCGAGCTTATGGTGAATGAGGATTTGGCCGAGGGGATTGCCCTAGCACATGATTTGGGACACACGCCATTTGCGCATATTGGAGAAGATTATCTGGCTAAGTGTATGGAGCCGTATGGCGGGTTTGAGCATAATGACCAGTCCTTGCGGGTTTTGACGACGCTGGAGCGCAAATATCCGCAGTGGAACGGGCTTAATTTGACGTGGGAGACACTGGAAGGGGTGGTGAAGCATAACGGTCCCCATACAGATCCACAGATTGCTGTGCGTGAGCTTCAGGAACAGATCGATTTAGAGCTGGATTCGCATTCATCGGTGGAGGCGCAGGTGGCGGCGCTTTCGGATGATATTGCGTATAACAACCACGATGTTGAAGACGGGCTGCGTGCCGGTTTGTTTACCATGAAAGAGTTGGAGGATATTCCGCTGCTGGGTACGGTAGTTGCGGGGGTTCGCAAACAGCATGGCGATATTGCAGAGCGCTATATCGTGAATGAGACGATTCGCAATATGATCGGGACGATGGTGAATGATGTGCTGCGCGAGACCGAAGGGCGCATTAAGGAGCTGGGCCCGCAAAGCCCGGAAGATATACGTGGGGCAGGTCGTCAAATGGTGGCGTTTAGCGATGATATGCGTATGCAAGTTGACGAATTGCGCAAGTTTTTGTTTACGCGGATGTATCGTCATTACACGATTGAACGGCTGCATTTGAAGGTAGAAAAGATCGTGACGGAGTTATTCACAGCTTTTACGAAAAACTATCGCGTGCTTCCCGATAACTGGCAGGCACGCGTCAAAGAGGCTGGAGGCGTTGATGACGAACGCATTCGCGCGCGCATCGTGGCGGACTATATTGCCGGTATGACGGATCGTTACGCTATTCGTGAGCATGAGCGGCTTTTTGATCTCTATTGGGATTTGCGTTAAAACTGAGTCACCGTTTTCGATTCGATTTCAATTTTTAGGACACCCAGATCATGAACCAGAGTAACTTTGACAATTTCAGTTTTGATAACTATCAGCACCCCCCGGCCAAGAAGACCATTTTTGAAAAGATTTTTGGTCCGAGCCTTGGGGCGAAATTCCGCAATCCTATTTTCGCGACGGGAGCCTTACTTTTGGCGGGCGCGGCGTTCGCGGGGATTATCATCGCCAGCTATCCGAGCGGGGATGATGGAGGCGAGGTTCCGGTTATTCAGGCCGAGAGGACGGCGTATAAAACGCAGCCTGGTGAGCGCGGCGGTATGAACGTGCCGTATCAAGACAGCACGGTGTTTTCCGGTTTGCGCGATGGTGAAGGCGCGGAAGGAGCGCCGGTTGAGAATTTATTCGCCAGTGAGGAGCCTGTGGACCGACTGGAAGCGTTTGCAGCTGAGGCAGAGCGCATTATTGAGGAATCCGAAGCGCGCGAGAAGACTTTGAGTCTGATCGAAGATGCGACGGGCGTTGAAGGCGCAGGAGAAGCAGAGGTTGCTGTGGCAGAGCCTAAAGTTATGAAACAAGAAGTTGAGAAGATTAGACCGGAAGAGTTGATGCAGAAGGTTGAGAAGACACCTGCTACTACGTCTACCACCACGGCGCAAGCTGGGACTAGCCCTGATACCATTGAGTTCGTTCAAAGCGTTTTGGATAAAAAGGATGGGAAAGTGCCGGAAGACGAGGTTGCTTTGAATACGATTCCTGAAGAGGCAATGCAAGCGGCAGCAGCGCGTGCGGCGGCATTTGAGCCTGCGGCAGGCGTAGCAGCCGGCGCGGGCGTGCGTCCGGGGTCACATTACATCCAGCTTGGAAGCGTGAAGACCGCGACCGGCGCGGCGGATGAGTGGAGCAAGCTGCAGAAGAAATATCCGTCCGAGCTTGCCGGTCTTGAGTACCGTGTTCAGCGCGCAGATTTGGGTGAGCGCGGCGTGTTCTACCGTATTCAGGCCGGGCCGATCAGCGGCGAAGACGCGGGTTCACTGTGTGACTCGATTAAAGCGCAAAGCCCCGGAGCTTGCTTGGTGACGAAGTAGTTTATGGAAGTATAAGTAATATTTGTGTCCCCGCGAAAGCGGGGATCTTTTTAGAGGGCTTAAGATCCCTGCTTACGCAGGGAAGGCAAAATTGGATGATGGATCTAACACAAACAAAAGCAGTTATTTTTTCATTGGCGGGGGCGTCTTTAAGCGATCAAGAGCGTGCTCTGTTTAAGGGCAGTAAGCCGCTGGGTTTTATTCTGTTTGGGCGAAATTGTGAAACGCCGGAGCAGTTGCGGGCTTTGACGCATGATCTGCGTGACTGTGTGGGCTGGCATTGTCCGATCCTGATTGATCAGGAAGGTGGGCGGGTGCAGCGCCTGAAGCCGCCTGTGTGGCCGGGCTATCCTTCGATGCAGCTCTTTGGGGCGAAGGCTGCGGTTGATATGAAGGATGCGCAAGATCAGCTCCGCTCGATTATTTCCCAGATATCCCATGATCTGCGGGAATGCGGGATTGATGTTGATTGTGCGCCGGTTTTGGATGTTTTGACCAAGGCGACGCATGATGTAATTGGCGATCGTGCTTTTTCCGATGATCCTGATCTGGTGTCCCGTTTGGGGCAGATTGTGTGTGAGACGTTTTTGGATGAGGGCATTATTCCGGTGATCAAGCATATTCCCGGGCATGGGCGGGCAACGGCGGACAGCCATAAAGATTTGCCCTATGTTGATGCGTCTTTGGAGGATTTGCGTTCTTCGGACTTTAAACCGTTTAGGGATGTGTCGGCTTCGGATATCGGTGCGAAAGTCTGGGGGATGACGGCGCATATTGTGTATTCCGCGATTGATGCGGATTTGCCGTGTTCGGCTTCGCCTGAGATTATTGAAGACGTTATCCGCAAAGATATCGGGTTTGACGGGTTTTTGCTGTCTGATGATCTGGATATGCAGGCTCTCGATGTTCTGGGGGACATATGCACGCGTGCGGATAAGGTTTTAGAGGCGGGGTGTGATGCTGCGCTTCATTGTTCCGGGACATTTGCCGATATGGAGAAATTGGCCGAATCTGTGCCTAACCTTGGCTCTGAGGCGTGCAGACGCTTGCAAAACTCGCTGAAATCGTTAAAACTTGCGGCATGAGCGCCCTACAGCAGAATACAGCTTCCGAATTTGAGGAAGATCCGCCAAGCATGCCACCGGAGAGCGATGCGGATGCATTGCTTTTGAATATCGACGGCTATGAAGGGCCGATCGAGGTTTTGCTGGATCTGGCGCGGAATCAAAAGGTTGATCTGGCGAAGATTTCTATCCTTCAACTGGCGCGGCAATATCTTGGATTTGTTGAGCGCGCCAAGGCGTTAAACCTTGAATTGGCGGCGGAATATCTTGTGATGGCGGCATGGCTGGCGTATCTGAAGTCGCGCTTGTTGTTGCCGCGCGAGGATGAAAGCGTTGATCCTACGGCTGAGGAAATGGCTGAGGCGTTGCAATTCCAGCTTCGCCGTCTGGAGGCGATGCAGGAGGTGGCCGAGAAGCTCAAGGAGCGCCCGCAATTGGGGCAGCAGGTTTTTGCGCGCGGCATGCCCGAGGGGCTCAGTATACGTTCGCAAACGAAGTGGGATGTGAATCTCTATGACATGCTCAAGGCGTATGGCGATATCAAAAAGCGGGCCGAGGATTCTCATTATGATCTGCCCGAGTTCCGATTGATGTCGACTGAAGATGCGCTCTCGCGCGTGACGCGGATGCTCGGGAAATTGCCGCGTAAGGGTATTCATTCCGTATGGACGACGCTGGAGAGTTTTATTCCTGAAGGCATAAAAGACAGGCTTTATGGACGCAGCGCGCTGGCCTCGACTTTGACAGCCGGGTTGGAGCTGGCCAAGCAAGGCAAGCTGGAGATTAAGCAGGACGGGCTTTTCCGGCCGATTTATATGCGCGCGCAAGTTGAGGCTTTGGGGGATGAAGCATGAATGAAACTGCGAGGATACTAGAGGCCCTTTTGTTTGCGAGTGCGGAGCCGCTGGCGACGCGGGATTTGCATGAGCGTGTGCCCGGCGATGCCGATGTTGGCGCGGCGTTAATGGAGCTGCAGGCGCATTACAAAGAGCGCGGTGTGAACCTTGTTGAAATGGATGGGAAATGGGCGTTTCGCACGGCAAATGATCTAGGCGATGTGCTGGCGATGGAAAAAGAAGAGACGAAAAAACTATCCCGCGCGGCGATGGAAACGATGGCGATTATTGCGTATCACCAACCTGTGACGCGTGCGGAAGTGGAGAATATTCGCGGCGTGGCGACGCATCGCGGAACGCTGGATGTTTTGATTGAAGCGGGATGGGTGAAGCCGGGCCGCAGACGTGAAACGCCGGGGCGTCCTTTGACATGGGTGACGACGCCGGGTTTCCTTGATCAATTCAGTTTGGAATCGATCATGGATCTGCCAGGGCTGGATGATTTGAACGCTTCGGGGCTGCTCGATCGTCGCCCGGCGATTGAACCTATTCCGGGATCTGGTGATCTGAT
>CAYGNI010000017.1:0-25333 GCA_964351195.1 uncultured Micavibrio sp. | reverse complement strand
TGCCAATCTTCGGGTGTACGTTCGAGGCCTTGTTTATAGGAGCTCAGATACATGCCTTCGCATTCTTTTAGGGCCTGCAGGCGCATACTGCGCAGTATGTTCCAGTCATCGATGCAAAGCTGTCTAACGCTAACCTTCATAATTTTTGCTGATGAGTTCAGTTAAAACACGTACGCCAAAGCCGGAGCCGTATTTGGGTACGGTTGGCTGGTCGGATTTGCGCCAGGCGGTGCCAGCGATATCCATGTGGGCCCAGGGCGTGTTTTTTTCGATGAAATGTTCAAGGAAACCGGCAGCGGTGCAGGCACCTGCCATACGGCCGGATTTCGCAAGGTTTTGGAGGTCGGCGACGTTGCTGACCATATCCTTTTTGTAAACCTCATCCAAAGGCATACGCCAGAGCTTTTCGCCCGTAGTGGCGCTGGCGGTTTCCATTTGTGACCATAGGTCGTTGTCATTGACGAATGTGCCGCAATATTCATGACCCAGAGCGACCATCATCGCACCTGTGAGTGTGGCGAGGTCGATGATAAATTTCGGCTTGTACGTGTTTTGGATGTGGGTGAGGCAGTCTGCAAGGACGAGGCGGCCTTCGGCATCCGTGTTGAGGACTTCAATTGTCTTGCCTGAGAGCGAGCCGATGATATCGCCGGGCCTGTACGCGTTATGGGATGGCATATTTTCGGCGAGGCCAACGATTCCAACCACGTCCACTTTCGCTTTGCGCAGCGCGAGGGCCTTAATGGTGCCGACCACAGCGGCGGAGCCGCCCATATCCATTTTCATTTCATCCATACCCGCACCTGGCTTCAAAGAGATGCCGCCAGTATCAAAAGTGACGCCTTTTCCAACAAGACCGACCGGTCGGTGTTTCTTGCTTGTTTTATTGGGTGTGCCGTTCCAGCGCATGATGACCATGCGGGGCTGGCGCTCGGAGCCTTTGCCAACGGCGAAGATGGCTTCCATGCCGAGCTTGGCCATTTTCTTTTCATCGATGATTTCGACCTGTACGCCTAATGGTTTTAATTCCCTGGTGATGAATTTAGCGTACGCATCCGGATAGAGGTGGTTTGGGGGCTCGTTGACTAAATCGCGGGCCGTGAAAACACCGGCGATTATATGCTCCAGATTGCCAAATATGATTTTTGCATTGGCACTATGCTCATACACGATTGAGATGTTTTTGAGGGCGGGTGCTTTGTCTTTATCGTCTTTATTTGATTTATACGTGTCGAAATTGTAAGAGCGCAGTTTCAAGCCAGCGGCGAGATGTGCGATTAATTCCTCATTTTTCACGTTTTTCAGGGCTTTATCATTTTCCCACAAAAGGGCGACGTTATCGCAGCCCATCGCTTTAAGCGTTAGGAAGAGTTTGCCACCGGCTTCTTCGCTTTTGAGGGCGGTGAGTTCGTCTGCTTTACCCAGTCCCAAGAGTATGACCCGCGTTGCCTCGCTTTTTTCGGGCATGCTGATGGTGATTGTCTGGCCAAGATTGCCTTTAAATGTTGGGCTGGATTTTAGGACATGGGCGATGAAGCCTTTTTCGATTGTATCTTGGGTTTTGGCAGCCGGGCTGAGTTTGGAATCTGTATATACAGGGATGACCAGCGTTTTTGCATTTGCGGGTGTTTTTTTGGCGAATGAAATTTTGAGTGTCATGTTTTTGTCTTATTGGTTTTCAATTTGTTGTGTCTTGTAATAAATATGTATGACACGAAGTGCATTTGGCAAAGGGTAAAGTTACACGAAAGATCTATGTATGAACGTATTTGATCGATACATGCTTAAAAATTTGAGTATTGCGACAGTTTTCGTCGCGGTGACATTGTCGGTTATTGTTGTTTTAACGCAGTCTTTGAAGTTTTTGGAACTTGTGATTGAATCAGGGGCGTCGAGTAGTTTATTTTGGTTTTTGACGCTTTTGGCTTTGCCGCGATTTTTTGAAGTCATTTTGCCGCTCTCGCTTATGACGGCAGTCTTATTCGTTTATAACCGCATGATTTCGGATTCCGAATTGATTGTTATGCGAGCTTCGGGCGTATCGCCGATGGTTTTGGCGCGTCCGGCGATTGTTTTGTCTTTGATTGTGACGCTGTTCTTGATGGTGATGACGATGTGGGCGGCGCCGAAGGCGCTCTCCAAAATGCAAGATATGCGTGATCGTATTAAGTCCGAGTTTTCCAATGTATTGTTCCGGCAAGGGGTGTTCAATCAATTTGGCGATGGGCTTACTGTTTATATCCGAGATAAATCTGCGTCGGGGGAATTGCTTGGTATTATGATTGATGATCGCCGGGATGAAACGCAAAATCCATCGACGGTGATTGCCAAGCGGGGTTTGTTGCTGTCCACGGATGAAGGGCAAGAAGTTATCGTTTTTGAAGGCGCGCGGCAGGAGTTCAATTCGAAGAATGGGGTTTTGAACCGGCTTAATTTTGATCGCTACACCATTAATCTGCCTGATGCTGAGCCTGTTGGTGAGCGCTGGCAGGAAGCCGATGAGCGGACAATTTTTGAGCTTTTGAACCCTGATTTGGATAATGCTGTTGATGTTAAAAATCTGAGGAACTTTATGTTGGAGATGCATAAGCGGATTTTAAGCCCGTTCCTGGCGCTTTTGTTTGCGCTTTTTTCTTGTACGGTTTTGCTTTTAGGACCGTTTGATCGGCGTGGACAGGGGAAACGAATTCTCATTGCTGTGCTTTGTGTGACGGTTGTGCAAGGTCTTTACATGTCTGTTTTCAACTTTGCCCGAAGCAGCGATGTGTTCCAGATACTGGCATATTTGTTGGTGATTATACCAAGCGGCTTTTGTTTATTTATGTTGAGTGGCGCGGGCGAACAGTTTCGCAGGCAGATTTTATATAAACAGGCCTCTGAGGTGCAGTCATGAAGGTTAGTCCAACATTGAGCCGTTATGTGGCAGGTCTTTATTTGCGCAATGCTTTGCTGTTGTTTTTGGCTTTGCTTTCGGTGATTTATTTGTTTGATACTGTGGAGCTGATCCGCCGCGCGAGTAAGTTTGACGGCGTACCGATGGCGCTGGTTTTAAAGATGGGGTTGTTGAAACTGCCCGAGGTCGGACAAATTCTGTTTCCGTTCGCCGTTCTTTTTAGTGCGATGTTTACGCTTTCTCAGCTCAATAAAAAACATGAGTTGGTTGTTGTACGCTCCGCCGGGTTTTCGGTGTGGCAGATTTTGGCGCCCTTTGTCGGTGTCGCGCTGCTCATCGGTATTGTGCAGGTCAGCGTTATTAACCCGATTGGGGCATTGCTTGTCGGGAAGTATGAAGATCTGGAGCGCGCGCATTTATCGCGTTCGGGTAGCAGGATTGCTATTTTTAAAGAAGGAATGTGGCTGCGGCAGTCGCTTGAGGCGGATAGTTTTGAAAGTGACGGCCAGAGCGGTTATGTCATTTTTTATGCGGAAAGAATTCATCAACCTGATTGGACGCTTAAGAATATTAGCGCAATTTATTTTGATCACAATGACACGTTCTTACAACGTCTGGATGCCAAGGATGCTGTTTTGGAAGTTGGTCGCTGGGTGTTTCGTGATGTGATATTGAATGGTCCGCAAGGGCAAAGGGAACCTCATGATCTTTATGCGTTGCAAACGGATCTGAGCATTCAGGAAATCCAGGATAGTTTTGCTTCTCCCGCAACGATGTCTTTTTGGCACCTTCCTGGTTACATCAGAACACTTGAGGAGACGGGTTTTAACGCCAGCAGCTTGCGGGTGCATTATCATAACCTTTTAGCGCAACCATTATTGTTTGTGGGGATGGTTTTATTGGCGGCCACCGTTTCGATGAGGCCGCCGCGGATGAGGGGCGGACTGTTTTTGGTGTCTTCGGGCGTGTTTATGGGGTTTGTGGTGTTCTTTTTGTCGAGTTTCCTGCAGGCTTTGGGCGCTTCGCAGCAAATTCCCATCATAATGGCGGCTTGGGCCCCGGCACTTATCTGTGTGATGCTGGGTGTTAGCGTTATTATTAATCTGGAAGATGGTTAGTTTCGTATCAAGATTTTAACCAGTTCCTAAGGGGTTCATGGTTAATATGTGCAAGAGATGTTACCTTTGGGAGAAATCTATGGGTGGACGTCTTCTATATGCGTTTTCTGGGTTGACTTATTTATCAATATCAACGAGATATAGGGACTAAATATATGCTTACACGAGCTACCGGGATGGGGGCGGCCACAATGGCGTTTTATAGACATAAAATTTTAAATTTTGCGCTTTTATTGGGTGCTCTGTTTGTTATTTCCTCTTGTGCGGGCAGGGAAGATCAGTCTGTCATGGATGACGGCACTGAGATTTCAGATCCTTTTGAGGCCTCAAACCGCGCTGTTTTCAAATTTAACAACGTTGTTGATGATAATGTTATCCATCCCGTTTTGAAGGGATATAGATATGTTACGCCCAAGTTCGCCAGAACAGGCCTTGATAATTTCCTTACAAACCTGAAGTCGCCTGTTATTTTTGCGAACCAGGTGCTTCAAGGTGATGTTGATGGTGCAGGCAATGTTTTGTTCCGTGCGACGGTTAATACGCTGATCGGTGTTGGTGGTTTGTTTGATGTTGCGGGTTATGAGGGCTATCCACATGAATCCGAAGATTTTGGCCAAACGCTTGCCGTTTGGGGGTTGGATCATGGTCCTTATCTGGTTGTTCCGATTGTTGGCCCATCGTCCTTGCGTGATTATGTTGGTTATTTGGTTGATGGCTTTGCCGATCCTTTGCGTTGGTATTTGTTCAATGTGGAGAAAGAAGGCCTTTTCTACACCAAAGTGGGCGTAGAATATATGAATTTGCGTGATCAGTTGATGGATATCCTGGAGGAGCTTGAATCCAGTTCTATCGATTACTATGCCGCGACGCGCAGCATTTATTATCAGCGCCGCAATGCATTAGTAAACGACCAAGATACAGAAGGCAGTACGAATGTATTTGCCATTCCGGACTATGACGAATAGATCAATACAAGCAGTCATTTTTGTATAAGAAGGGAATACCTATGTTGAGATACACTTTGGTCGCCGTTTTAAGTGCTTCCGTTTTTTCTTTTGCTTTGCCATCGGCGCAGGCCTTTGTACAACAAGGGAGTATTGATGTTCAACATCCGTCTCACACACATTTGGTAAGCGCGGACAACCTTACTGAAGGTGCGGAATCCTTTATTAATAAAATGGCTAATAATGCTGTTGGCTTTTTAAGCAATGAAGCGCTTAACAATGATCAAAAAAGAGCGGAGTTTCGTAAGTTGCTGCAAAGCAATTTTGATATGCAAACATTGGGGCGTTTTGCGCTTGGGCGTTATTGGAAGACTTCTTCTCCTGCGGAGCGCGCAGAATATCAAAAGCTTTTTGAGAAGATGATTGTGGATGTCTATTCAAGCCGTTTTAGTGACTATAAAGGTCAAGCGGTTGAAGTGCGTTCCAGTCGTAAGGATAGTGATAAAGATGTTACTGTGACTTCATTTATTGTTGACCCACGCTCAAAACAAGAAGTGCAGGTTGATTGGCGTGTGCGTTACAAGGATGGAAAATACCGCATTGTTGATGTTGTTGTTGAAGGTGTCAGTATGGCGGTGACGCAGCGTTCTGATTTCTCTGCGGTGATCCAGCGTGGCGGCGGCGAAGTGGGTGTTTTGATCGCGCATCTGAAGTCCGAAGAATAATCTTTTCGATTAACCAGCTACGATAGCTTCGAGGTTGCCTTGCGTTGCGCCTCTGATCTGGTTCGTAGTCAAAATACTTCCACGATAGACTTGGCTTGTTAGTTGTCCTGCAGGATCGCCTGCATTTTCCTGGAATGTGGCGACGGTTGAACCCGCCCAGCGCAGAATGTTGTTCGGGATCAAATCCACGAGTTTGAAACAGCTGAGACCGATGATATAGCAGATGATCGCATACATGGCGGTCAGAAAGAACTCATCCACAGGGCCGCGCATAAATGCCAATAGAGAATTATAGGATGAGAAACCTTCTTCGATTGACATTTCGAGTTGTCTGTTGCTTCCTCCGACATTTGTCACCATGAGGTCGAAGGCATTGTTTAAAACATAAATCAGTGCACCAAAAATGCTGATGCTTGCGATGAGGCCGAACAAGATCAATATAGGGCGCAAGAAGATCTCAAGGAGCAGGTAATAGCCGCTGGCGGCATCCTTACCGGGCAAGCCGTCGCCGTCGATGCGCAAATGTGCCAGGGCCCATAACGGCATTGCAACAACAGCTTCGAAGATGCTTTTTATCCAGCCGCTTAAGGCAAACATAAAGTAGATAAAAGGTAGAAATGGCAGGACGTAATACAGGATGACTGCGATTCCCACTGAAGCGGTGACCATTGTGAAGAGGAAGTTTGAGGCTACTTTGGCGACTTCGGCAGGGAAAGGGTCTATGATTCCCAGAACACCGCCGGCTACGACGCCGGCCAATGCGTAGGCAGCGTTGCGTACAGTGGCTTGCATCATACCTTGTCCCAGTGCTGTTAGTTGCGCCATTGGGTGAACATCGGCGTTTTCACGCATTTCGAAAATGCCGCTGGTTCCCAGGATGGTGTTAATGGTATCAATGGCTGCGTTTCCAGTTGCGGCAGTGTCTGGCGACTCGGCGAGGCCATCACGCGCCCAGTACAAGTATGCGTTATGAACTGAGGGATGAATTTCCTGTCTGTTTCCGGGTATTCTGATTAGTCTGCCATTGGACAATACCAGCGAGTATCTCAGTTCACCCGATGTATCGGCGTTTTGTTGGATGCGCTGTGCTAGTGCTTCTTCGAGAACGTATGGATATTTGTTGGGTCTTGGAACGTTGAATGTGGCGGCGGTGAGAGCGCCGTTCATTTCTGCGATGCGGTTAAACCAGATAGCTGCCCCGGCCCAGCCCTTTTCAACAAGCTCCTCGGGGATTTGGAATTTACCTTCGCTAATTTGTATGTCTATGCCGACTTTGACAATATCCTGAACTTTCTCGCTAAAAAAGTTGTTTTGTACCTCTGCGAAATATGCGCTGGGCAATGGACATGTTGGGTCGTGGCCGGGGCCGTTATAGAATTTGTTCGCATAGCATTGTGCGGCTTGTACGTTGAGCGTGTTTTCCCACATGGCCTGTAAAAGCTCATAATAGCCTTTCTGGATTGCATTTGCCCCAGGTTCGCTGAGGCTTGTGGTTTCAAGGACCATTTCTCCGCATGTGGGAAATACGTTTCCAGGGTATTCAGAAAATTCGTCGATAATGCCGTCGCCGTTCGTGTCTTTTCCTACAGTGCCATATACGATGCGGATGTTGCCGTTCATCACAAATTCCAACGCGCGGGCGTGATCGGTCGACATCATTTCTAAAGCGTTTGGGTGATCTGCGGGGCCGCTAGGCGGGCTTAAGTAGCTTGGAGGTTCGCTCCGGACTATGTAGGCGAAGACCTTGTCATCAGGTCTGCCTGCATACGGGGCGTGTTGACCTTCTACTATCGCACAGGTTTTGGCAGTGAGCATGAATTGGTTGAGTGCGCCGACTTCGGGGATGTTGGGCTTTGCAACCATTTTTCTTTCTTGGATATAATCATTTGCCAGCACGGTTGTAAAATAGGTCCAGCCGTTTGTAGCAAAGTTTGAACCATGCTTGGCAATCCAAAAGGTTAGTATCTGTGCGCCGTTCAGTCCAGCGTTAGGGACGCCGATATTCAGGGGGATCAGCATTGCGAAAAAGAGGACTATACGTATGGGCACCCAGGCTTTGTTAAAGCGTTTTCCAAACGGAGTTCCTGTTGTGGCGGTTTCACCTACGATGGTGATCGTGTGGTAAATGAGCACGATAGCGCCGATGACAATCATGCCGGAGGAATAGAATTGCAGCATTTTGTGAAGCGCGAAGTGGAACGGATAAGGGTAGTCGATTATTTTCGTTGAGAGTGCGATGCCACGGTTGTCTTCGCAAATTACTCCAGTGGAAATGCAGGACCCGTAAATGCCGGTAAGCCCGAAGACTTTATCGAGGATTATAAAAGCAAGATCCTGCTTTGGGCCTTGAGAGTTTGTAAGCGCGTTGGGGTTTGTGAAGAGGTCTTTGATCGGGACCCCCAGTGCAAAGGCGTCCTGATAAGTGAATATGGCGATCGCGAGCAATATGAATTGTACAAAAATCAGGCCTAAGCCCAGCAGGATTGTAAAGAAAATGATGATCTGATCGATGTTTTTTCGCGAGAAGACCAGATTATTAGACGCTTGCGCAATGACATGGCGTAGGCCAAATTTCCCGATATTGCGTGAGTCCAAATAAGGGTGCCCCATAGGAAGAAGGCGCACCATTGAGTATACCAGCGCCATATAATAAGCGAGATAAGAAAAGCCGGATGTGGCAAAGGCGAAAATACGCGGGATGATACCCGGTAGGAGAGCGTATTTGATAACTTTGCCTTTTGTAATTGCCATGCTTATCCACCGGCCCCTGCAATTTTCTTAAGGCCGCCGCCCAGAGCGCTTGAGGTTTGGTTCGCGCCGACTGTTGCTTTTCCAACTAGTGTTTGCGCGGCGTCTTCGCGTTGGTCATTGAAGGTTGCTACACTTTGCCCCATCCACCGTAGGATGTTGTTCGGGATTAGGTCTATTAGCTTGAAAGATGACATACCCATCAGATACACGATGATTGTATAGACCACGGTAAAGAAGAATTCATCGACGGCGGAGCGGGCGAATTCAAGAGAAGATTGAATGGTTTCTCCGTCTGCTGTTTCACCTTCGGCTTCCGCGCGGACGTCAAAGCCGCCGACATTGACAGTTACGAGGTCGAAAGTTTGGTTTAAAATGCTGACCAAAGCTGAGTAGATAGAGATGCTGGCCAACAGGCCGAAGATGATCAAGATTGGTCTTAAGAAAATCTCGAAAATCAGAAAATATCCGTTTATTGCGGCTTGCCCAGGCAAGCCGTTGTTATCTATGCGGATATGCGCCAAAGCCCAGAGTGGGGCGCCGACCATGGCTTCGAAAATTCCTTTGATCCACCCGCCGATGGCGAAGAAGAAATAAATGAAAGGTAGGAATGGCACAACATAGAATAGTACGAAACCAACTGTTAGCCCCACGGTTGCGAAGGTAACAAGGAATTTTGCGGCTACGGATACGGCGTTTCCGAAGAATTGATCGATAAATGATACGCCGGCACCGGCCGCGCCGCCGATAACGGCTGTGGTTAGATTTGTGACTGAGGCTTCGACCAAAGACCTGCCAACGCCGACAAGCTGTGCCAGTGGATGAACGTCAACGTTTCTGCGGATGTTATATAGACCTTCGGTTCCGAACAGGGCGTTGATCGCATCGATTACGGCGTTGCCTGTTGGGGCAGAATGCGGCGTGGTTGTGCCACCGCCAGCTTGCCAATAATTAAAGGCCTGCCATAGGACGGGATACATGATTCTGTCTTCCGGCTTGCGCGGTGGGACAGGGTTGCCATCAGCAAGAATTGGTTCAAAGCGTTTGGCAAATTCGACGTTGCGGTCTAGTTGTTTCTTTTTATGTTGAACATATTCCATGATATCCGGATAACGTGTCGGCATCGGTACGTTGAGAACTGCCGTCGTGACGGCGCCGTTTAGTTCTGCGACTTTGTTGTACCAAATGCCGCCGCCAGCCCAGCCTTTTGCCTGCATGATCGGATCGACGGCGAAGCGGCCAGATTCTGACATAGCTTGAATCGCGCCTTTATCTCCCACTTCGGCGGCGACGGATGGAGACGATGATGGATCGGACATGGCTGCTTCAATTTGTCCTCTATAGAAGCCCGATATGTCGCCTCTGAATGTTGCGGGTGCTACGGGTTGGCCTGTGTCTAGAACCCATGGTGTTTCCCTTGCAACCAGGTTTTCCGGATAATCATGTTGGTGAGCGTTCATTGGTGGTTGGGACTCGTTTCCTTCAAGTGTGTTGAACCACATGTCCTTGAGCATAAACCAATAATATTTTTGCATGATGGTTAAACCCTCTTCGGCTTCGCCTTCGGGTCTTGGATCTTGCAGTTTGAGGACTACATCACCGCAATTAGGCATGACATTGCCGCGGTACATTGCATAGTCTTCCTTGTCATGCATTCCAAAGCGGATGAGAACTTTATCATTGCCTCTGGCGGCAGTTATCATGTCGTTATAGGGTGTGTTTTGATTTATCGTCAAAAAGTTTGGTGGGGTTTCGCTTGGGGTTGGGCCGTCAACAATAAACATGTCGATCTTTTTCGGCGTGTCATCTTCATCGCTGAGAGGGGCGCTTTCTATTAAATCGGCGCAAGTTTTTGCGGTGTACATAAATTGTAACAGCGCACCGAGCTCTGGGACGTTGGGTGTCGAAGCGAGTTTTTGGTGATCGCTGAGGTAGTTGCCTGAGAGTGTTTCGTTGAAGAGCGACCAGCCGTTTGTTGCAAAAGCAGATCCGAATTTAGCGGCGTAGAGAACAATATATTGAGATGCGTTGAGACCGTAGCCTATAGGGATCAGGAGACCAAAAGCGACAACAAGGCGAATCGGTGCCCAGACTTTGTTGAAGCGCTTTCCAAAGGCGGTTCCGGTTTGTGCTGTTTCGGCGAAGATTGTAACAATAAAATATAGTGTGATGAATGTCGCAACGACCAAAAGGCCGATAGAATACATCTGGAACATTTGGTGCATGGCGAGGTGAATCGGGAAGGGGAAGCCTAGCGGGGCGAATATGGATTCCCCCTCGGTATAGGGGCCGATGTTGGTGGCATCTTCTAGGCGCACAGCAAAGCCAGGCTGTCCATCTGTTTCAAGGCTCGCACATTGTACAGCAGTCGAAATACAGGAGTTGAACATATCTGGCACCCCAAATACCAGGTCCATCATGATATGGGCGAGGTCATCGGCGGGTTGCGGTGTGACAAAGAAATCGATGAAGTTGCCTGGCATAGCCATGACGGGCTGGATTAATATTCCGGTTCCCAACAGCAATAGCTGGACGATCATCAAGACAAGTCCGATCAGGACGCATAAGAACAAAATGATCTGGTCTATGTTTTTAGTGCTGATGACGAGGTTATTCGCGGCTTCGGCAATAACGTGACGGATTCCAAACCTACCCATATTGGTCGGGTTCAGATAAGGATGGTTGTGTGGAAGAAGTCGCACAGAGCCATAAACAAGAGCCATGAAATATGCAACAAACTGGAAGCCTGTCATGAAAAGGTCGCGCAGGCGCGGTACGATCTCTGGGAGGACAGCGTAGTGAAAGAAGTTTCTAAATGTCAAAAATCCTAGCATCTTATCCTCATCCTCTAAATAGTCGCCCGATAGCGCCCCCGGCACCCGCGCCCAGTTCTCTTACGCCGCCAGCGATTTGTTGTCCGGCGGTTAGACCACCGAGTGCGGCATAACGTGTGAGGCCCTCGGTTGGGTCCTGGTTAATATCGCTGAAGGAGGAGACGCTTGCCCCGGCCCAGCGCAGAATGTTGTCCGGGATTTTGTCGATGAGTTTAAAGGCGGCAATGGCCATCATGTACACAATAATAGCGTAGATAATGGTGAAAAAGAGTTCGTCAATTTCAGAACGCTCGAATTCGAATTGTCCGGGCAGAGATAGCGTCGGATCACCGTCGTATCCGGCGAGATTTTGTGTGACCAGAGACCAGATGAAGTTTAGCACGCGGACTTGGGCGGTGAAGATGACGATTGCGGCAATAAGGCCGAAGACGCTTAGGATTGGTCTCAGGAAAATTTCCAAAATCAGGAAATATCCGTTTGATGCAGAGTTGCCGGGCAGACCCTCGCCATCAATCCGCAAATGTGCCAGCGCCCACAAAGGTACGCCGACCATGGCTTCGAAAATACTTTTGACCCATCCTGCTACGGCGAAATAGAAGTAGATGAATGGCAGGAACGGCAGAATGTAATATAGGACGAGTCCGGCAGTTAATCCAACGAAGGCGGTGGATTGGATGAATTCCATGAAAGGTCCGGCGAGGCGTGCAGGAACGGGGTCGATGGCGGTTAACAGCCCCCCGACTGCAGAGCCAACCGTTGCGATGGCGACGTTGCGGATGGACGCTTCGACCAGACCTTTACCCAGTAATGTTAGCTGAGCTAGCGGGTGGACGTGGTTGTTGTCGCCTGTCATTGCGAAGAGGCCCTGTGTTCCGAAAATCAAGTTGATGGCGTCTTTGATCGCTACACCGGTGAGGATCGTGTCGGGATCGTCTAGTCTTTGTCCTTCCGCGTTCCAATAGATGAACGTTGAGCTCAGGATTTGGGCAATGTCTAAAGATGTGGATCTTAAAGCAGTAATACGCCCATCTCTGACGTTTGGTTCGAATTGTTGGAGGCCTGATACGATGCTGTCTTCGCGGCGACGCTCTTCACGCGCTTTTTCCATGACGAGCGGGTAGCGGTCAATTTTGGGGAAATCCATGATGGATTCCATGTAGGACCCGTTAAACTCTGAGATTTTGTTAAACCAAATTCCAGCGCCGCCCCATCCGCGTTGCAGGATTTCTTCGGTCATTTCCATGCCGAGATATTCATTTACATAATCTTGCCAAATTAATATAAGACCTTCTTTTAAGAATTTTTGTTCCTCGGTTAGGATGTTTTGCTTCCATTTTGCGGAAATGGGCTCTGAAGGACTACTGCATGATGGCAAGAACGGGCTGACGTCATCAAGTTCGCATGGGCCAAATCCGGGCAGGTTTAGGTTGCTATGTATTGAGGTTAGTCTTCGCGAGAAGCTGGTATATTCATTTGTCGGGTTTGCAAACCAGATCCGTTTGATCATTTCAAAATAATATTCTTGAACCGCTTCGGGGCCATATCGCTTATCATCGCCTTCGGCGATGCTCCTGAGGTCTTTGATGCTAATACGGATGTCGCCGCATAGGGGTTCAACGTATCCTTTGTAGCGGTTCATCCAGCTTGGTTCTGAACCGTCCAAAACGTTGTTGTTATTTAGATCCCAATTTCGTCCGAACCGAATTGTGATGTCGGCGTTGTTGTAGAATTCAAGCGCTTCTTCGTAACTTGTTTCTGCTATGAGAATTTTCTTAACGTCTGTGCTTGGTGCGCCTGTTACAGCTTGTTTTACGAGATATGGCTGGATGTAAAAATCATTTGCCGGGGGTTTTTGCACAGTACTGCGTACGGTGTTATCAAGATACCAATAAGAGAAAGCGCATGTATGAACGAGGGACATGGCCTGAACGACCGGGGCGATATCAGGCGGCGTTGGAAATCCGATCAGGCTTTCTTTTTCTCCAGTGGGGTTAGCGCCGCCATTGCTGAAGATGTCGCTATTGGCGATGGTGTTGTTGTACCGGATCCAGCCGTTTGTGGCAAAGCTTGAGCCGTATTTGGCAACAAACAGGGTGACGTATTGTCCGGTGTTCATGCCGTAGTGGATGGGTATGAGCAGACCGATTGCCATGATCAGGCGGATGGGGACCCACACATTTTGGAAACGCTGACCGAAGGGAGTTCCTGTTGTTGCGGTTTCGGCAATGACGACGACAAGGAAGTATAAGAAAATCAGAATTCCGATGAACAGGATACCCGTTGAGTAAAAGCGGAATAGTTCATGAAGCGCAATGTGAAATGGCCAAGGAAAAGATTGCGGTGTACCGGCGGAGGCCCCCGGGCATTGCTCTGCTGTGGCGATGCAGGAGTTAAATAGATTTGGAATACCAAAGACCTGATCGAGCAGCATGAAGGCGATATCTTCGGTCGGGTTTGGCGTGATGAAGATGGAGGGGCCTTCGGCGATGATTTGTGTTGCTAATGCAGGTGTTAGAAGAATGCTCACGATGAAAGTTAGAAATTGTAGGATCAACAAAACTGTGCCGGCAAGCAGAGCTGTGAAAATGATGATTTGATCTATGTTTTCTTTTTTGAATGTGATGTTGTTGGCGGCTTCGGCGATGACATGGCGGACCGTGAAGCTGCCGATATTGATAGGATTGAGATAGGCGTGACCTGGTGGAACCAGGCGGACCATGGCGTAGATTTGCGCCATCAGGAAGGCCACATAGCCAAAGCCGGATGTAAACAAGGCTTTGAGCCGGGGTAAAATTTCCGGCATCAGCACATAGCGTGCAACCTTTTTTGCTTGGATTCCGCTCACTTTTATCTTCTCTTCACGCCTTTGCGGGCCCTTGGTGCTTATATGAATACGAATGGATTCTTATGATTTGAGACAAATTTAGCTCAAATTTTATCTTACACTTCGGGACCTATTACCGCCATTTTATACGCTTTTATTGTGACAGAATTGCGTTAATAAAATCTTAAGGTTTAGGGTGTGCTGATATAAGGCGGTTAGCCTGCTTTTCGCAGCGGTTTGTATTTTATGCGGTGGGGGGTGTCGGCGTCGATGCCCATGCGGCGTTTATAATCGGCCTCATAGTCTTGATAATTGCCCTCAAACCATTCGACATGGGAGTTTCCTTCGAAGGCGAGAATATGCGTACACAGACGGTCGAGGAACCAACGGTCATGGGAGATGATGACCGCGCAGCCGGGGAAGTTTTCGATGGCTTCTTCGAGCGCGGCGAGGGTTTCGGTATCAAGGTCGTTTGTCGGCTCATCCAGCAAGATGACATTGGCTTCTTCTTTGAGCATTTTGGCAAGGTGTACGCGGTTGCGCTGCCCGCCTGAAAGGTCCTTAACCAGTTGTTGTTGATCGGTTTTTCTAAAGTTAAAGGCAGACACGTACGCCCTCGATTGCATCTCGACTTTGCCAAGCTTGATGATGTCCGTGCCGCCGGAGATTTCTTCCCATACGCTTTTGTTACCGTCTAACGCATCTCTGGATTGATCGACATAGCCGAGCTTGACGGTATCCCCAACCTTGAATGTGCCTTCATCCGGGGTTTCCTGACCGGTGATCATTTTGAAGAGCGTCGATTTCCCCGCGCCGTTGGGGCCGATCACGCCGACAATGCCGCCGGGGGGGAGTTTGAAGGAGAGGTCTTCGATCAAAAGCTGATCGCCGAAGCCTTTTTTGATGTTTTTGGCTTCGATCACGAGGTCGCCCAAACGCGGCGGGGCAGGTATGACAATTTGCGTTGCGCGGGTGTCGATGTTTTGGGATTCGGCGAGAAGATCATTATAGGAGCTAATCCGTGCTTTGGATTTCGCGCGCCGGGCGGAGGGGGATTTGCCCATCCATTCCTGTTCGCGCTTCAATACTTTCTGGCGAGAATCTTCTTCGCGTGATTCTTGTATCATGCGCTTGCGTTTGGCTTCGAGATAGGCGCTATAGTTGCCTTCGTAAGGGATGGCCATGCCGCGGTCGATTTCAAGGATCCAACCGGTGACGTTGTCGAGGAAATAGCGGTCATGCGTGACCATGACGACTGTGCCGGTATATTCGCCCAAATAGCGTTGTAGCCAGGCGACGCTCTCGGCGTCGAGGTGGTTTGTTGGCTCATCGAGGAGCAGGATGTCGGGTTTTTCCAAAAGCAGCTTACAGAGCGCGACACGGCGTTTTTCTCCGCCAGACAGATTGGTGATGTCGGCATCGCCGGGTGGGCACCGCAGGGCATCCATGGCGATCTGGATTGTGCGCTCTAACTCCCAGCCTTCGGCGGCGTCGATTTTTTCCTGAAGATCGCCCATTTCTTCGGTCAATTTTTCGAAATCTGCGTCGGGGTCGGCCATTTCTGCGGCGACTTCGTTGTAGCGCGCGATCATGTCGGTGATGTCAGACAGGGCTTCCATCACATTTTCCTCGACGGTTTTATCGGGGTTGAGTTCCGGTTCTTGTTGCAAGTAGCCTACGAGTACACCTTTGGCGGCCCAGGCTTCGCCTGTGTAATCTTTATCCACGCCGCCCATGATTTTCAGCAAGGTCGATTTCCCTGCGCCGTTTGGACCCAAAACACCGATTTTTGCGCCCGGCAGAAAGCTTAGCGTGACGTTTTCAAGGATCTTTTTATTGTCGTAGGCCTTTGAAAGACCATTCATGACATATGTATATTGTGTGCTCATAGCGGTTTTGTTACCACAGAGATCACAGAGTTGAAAAGAGATAAAAGAGATGAAAACGCCGATTTTTGAAACTGAAAGATTAATATTACGCCCTGTTACATTGGATGATGCCCCGACTATCCAAAAATTGTTTAATAATTGGAATATTATTCAGCATTTGGAAAAGGAGGTGCCATGGCCTTATCCAGAAGGCGGTGCTTTACAGTATCTGGAAAGTCAGATGCCGCTGATTGAAAAAGGGGATACATTCATATGGGTGCTGACGCTCAAATCTACGCAGGAGATAATCGGTAATTTGCAGTTCTGGTACAAAAGTACGGGTCTTGGAAACCGTGGTTTTTGGCTTGGAGAGCCATTCTGGGGGCAGGGCTATATGTGTGAGGCTGTGGCGGTTGTGAATGATTTTGTATTTGAGGAGCTTGGCTTAGAAGAGTTTTTCGTTTCTAACCATGCTGGGAATGATGCATCTCGACGGGTTAAAGAAAAAACCGGCGCTGAGTTCGTTGAATATGCGGAGTGTGCGCACCATAATGGTGAAACACGCAGTGAGCGGTGGAAAGTTACAAAAGAGCAGTGGAAGAAATTGCGCTCTAAAGGTGAATAATACAGCATTAAAATACCGACTGGTCGGTGTTTTTTGGGGCTTGATTTTGGGTTTTGGGGGACTATTTATGTGTTGTAAGTTTTCATTACATTTTTAAACCGAAAGGATGGTGTCATTATGGGCATGAGACTGCATGAGCGCGATTTGCGTGGAAAAACCAACATGGGGTGGCTGGATAGCCGTCATACGTTTTCATTTGGGCATTTTATGGACCCGACGCGGATGGGGTTTCGTTCGCTGCGGGTGATTAATGATGACCGGGTGATTGGCGGTGCGGGATTTGGCGAGCATCCACATGACAATATGGAGATTATTTCCATTGTTCTGGATGGTGCGCTGGAGCATCGCGATTCTATGGGAACGGGGTCGGTTATTCGCCCCGGTGAGGTTCAAAAGATGAGCGCCGGACGGGGGGTTACGCATTCGGAATATAACGCGTCGAATGATGATTCCGTGCATTTCCTGCAGATCTGGATTCAGCCCGATGCGCGGGATATTGAGCCGTCTTATGAGCAGGTTCCGATTGACCGTGCGGCGGCGCGCGATGGGTTCGTGCAGGTTGGCGGTCCGCAAGGATCGGATAAGATTGTGAGTATCCATCAAGATGCCAAGCTTTTCTGGGCGTCTCCTACGGATGGGGATAGCGTGGATTATCGCTTTGATGCCGGCCGGTATGGATTTTTACAGGTCGTACGCGGGCAGGTGGAGATTGATGGTGAGGGTCTTAAAGAAGGGGATGGGCTGGAGATTTCCGCTGTGCCAGAGCTTAAAATTAAAGCTCTGGCGGATGCGGATTTGCTCTTGTTTGATCTGGCTTAAAAGGAGTCGGTGAGGAAGACTTCTTCGTTCGGGATATAGCCGCCTTTGGGGCGGGGCGGCTTAATTCCTTTGCCGACCACTACGATCATACAGACGACGTGGTCCTCTGGCAGGTTTATGAGCTTGCCCACAGCATCGGAGTCAAAGCCGATCATGGGGCAGCTGTCATAGCCCAGAGACTTTGCCGCGAGCATGAGGGTTTGGGACGCGATGCCGGCGGAGCGCATGGCTTCATCGCGTTCCTGCCATTCGCGGCCGTCATAAAAATTGCGGATCATAGGCACGTACATGTCGCGCAGATCGTCCGGGTAGTTCTCGACATACCGAATAGTATCTTTGCTCCAGGCTTTGAGGTCGGCGCAGATGACGTACACCAACGATGCGTCGGTGATTTGTGATTGATCCCATGCGGCCTCCCGCACTTTTTGACGTGTATCCTTATCGACCAGTTTCACAAAACGCCAATTTTGAAGGTTAAAAGACGTTGGGGATTGGCGGATTAAGTCCATGAGTTCTTTTTCGTCGTTATCGGGCATTTGAAAATCAGGGTCGTAGTGTTTGATGGCCCTGCGGGCGCGGATGGTTTCAGCGGTTTCCATGATATTTTCCTCGTTAGGGTGTTTGCGTGATTCAAAGATATAGCGATTTTTGATGAAAACAATCTTATTCTTAAGTCAAATTTTACTTGAAGATTTACCGACTGGTCGGTAGGATATGGTCATGAATTGATTGTTTTATTGAAGGGGATTTCATGGAAAAAGCAACAGATATGCGCTTGTTAGATAGCGCGGAGCGCATGTTTTGGAATAATGGTCATCGTGCAAGCTCTTTGGATAAAATTGCTAATGTTGCAGGGCAAAGCAAGGGTGCTGTTTTCCATTATTTCAGGAATAAAAAGGACATAACGTCACAAGTTTTGCGTAAATATGCGCAGGAGCAAATTTTTGGGCCGCTGGATAAGCATTTTTTTCAAGCTGAGGATAAGAAGAAGGCTTTGATTGCTTGGGCGACGAGCATTTACGAGGGGTATACGCAGGAGAATTATGCCGGTGGGTGTTTGCTTGGGAATATGGCTTTGGAGCTTGCGGATAGCGACGAGGACATACGTTTGGAAATGGCGAGTATTTTCCTGGAATGGGAGAATAAAATGACAGGATATTTGAGGGACCCGCAGACCAGCGGTGAAGCAGTGATGGAAGCACGGCAATTTGCGCGTTTGATCATTGCCACGCTTCAGGGCATTACGATGACGATTAAGGTTCATAAGGATAAAAACCGGGCCGGGCGAGAGTTCCAGGCATTTGCGGAAATGATTGAACGGCTTATCAAATCTTGATTATGAATTAGCTTACCGACTGGTCGGTGTTTTTTATGCCTGATGATTTGATACAAGGGGTAGACGGAAAGCAGCGTTGCTGGTGGTGTGGCGACGATCCGCTGTACGTATCTTATCATGATCAGGAATGGGGCAGACCGGTGACTGACGATATCCGCCTTTTTGAGAAGATTTGTCTTGAAGGGTTTCAAGCGGGGTTGAGTTGGATCACGATTCTCAGAAAGCGGGAAAATTTTCGGAAAGCTTTTGATGGGTTCGATTTTTACACAGTACAGCATTACGGGGATCAAGACGTACAGCGCTTGCTTCACAACCAAGGGATTATTCGTCATCGCGGTAAAATAGAGGCGACGATCAATAATGCTAAATGTGCTGTGGAACTTTTAGACACGTACACATCTCTTTCTGATTATTTTTGGGGATGTAAACCGGACGATACAAACCGGTCAGTATGCCGAGACAATATCCCCGGCATGACTGAGGTTTCTAAAGCGCTCTCCAAAGATTTGAAAAAACGCGGGTGGAAGTTCGTTGGTCCAACGACGTGTTATGCGTTCATGCAGGCCATGGGGATGGTCAATGACCACGTCGATGGTTGTGATTTTCGGTTAGTTTAGACTTCTATAGCTCTTTTAATCAGCGGTACGGCTATGTCTTTGGCTTTTTTAGCAGCGTCTTTGTCATTGCATGTGTGCGCCTGTACGGTTGCACCTTCGATGAGAAGATTGAGCTGATTGGAAAGCTGCTCAGGATTTTTAGCACCGGCTTTGACAGCAAGGTCTTTAATGTAACTATGCATCACTTGTTTATGTTCGCTGCAGAGTTTGTGGCAGGGGTCTTCGGGGTCTGAGAATTCAGCCGAGGCGTTGATAAACATGCAACCATTAAAGGTTTTTTCCTGAAACCATTGATCAATTGCGTCGAAGACACGCTCAAGGCGTTCTTGCGGTGTTGAGTCTGTGGTTTCAACACGACGTTTGAGAACTGCCATGAAGAGCTCGTCCCTTTTGCGGAGGACCGCAAGAATAAGCTCTTCTTTAGAACGGAAGTGGTTGTATAGCGTCTTTTTGGAAATGTTGGCCTCTTCACGGATCTTTTCAATGCCCGTGGCGTGGAAGCCGTTCTGGTAGAACAGGTCCAGAGCCGTATAAACGATCGTTTCTCTTTTCGATGGTTTTGCCATTTTTTACACCTTTCTCCAGTATTGTTTACTCTAAAATAAACCGTATTGTCTACTATAATATTTCTTTATGAGCGATATTGTAAAGGTTTTGACTTTATTTCTACTCTTTGAACAGACTTATTTTAATATAATATACTGTTAATAAAGGTAAATAGTGCGATTTAAAAAAATTTACGCAATTCCCTTGACTAAGTAAACCGATCGGTATATATCGGTATCAATAGAAACTGATCGGTTTACTTTTGCCGACGAGCATTGAAAGGAGTTTGTTATGAAACCTGAAGTATCAGTGATTATGGACGAGGTCATGAAAGATGGCATTTGGGATGAGATTTTGTCTCCGGGTGCTGAGATTGGATTGGCTGATCTTTTGAAGCTGTCGACGGATTATAGCTGTCATGGCTGTGCCTTTTAGTTTCTTTGATTTTAACTTTGTTCTTCGATGAAAGGAGAAAACAATGACACAACGTATTGAACCTGTAACTAACCCTGAGGGCCGCGCGGCCGAACTTTTGGATGGCGTGAAGAAGGCATTGGGGGCAACTCCGAATATCTTTACGACTTTTGCGAATGCACCAGCAGCGCTTGAGGGATATCTCAATCTTAATGCGGCTCTGCAGGGCGGTTCGCTTAATCCGCAGTTTAAGGAGAAGCTTGCGCTTACGGTCGCTGCGCTTAACGGATGTGATTACTGTGCTTCGGCGCACACATTTTTGGGCAAGAAAGCGGGCATTGATGATGCCGAGCTTGCTTTGAACCTGCAGGGGAGATCTGAGCATGCGATGTGCCAGGCCGGTTTGGATTTCGCGGCCAAGATTGTGAACAATCGCGGTCATGTGAGTGACGCGGATGTGCAAGCTGTGCGCGATGCCGGTTTCAGTGATGAGCGCATCATTGAGATTGTGGCGCATGTGGCTTTGAACACACTGACGAATTATTTCAACGAGGTTTTCCGGGTTGAAATTGATTTCCCGAAAGTGAGTGCGAATCCTGAGCAGCACGCAGCGTAAGCTCTTCTCCCCTGAAACTTATGGAGGGGCCAGATATTCTCGGCCCCTCTTCTTTTTATGAAAGGAGCCTTGTTATGGCTGATGTTATCTCTCTTATTCCTCCATTTGATTTGGGGAGTGCTACGCAAAAAGTGCGATTGGCGGAAGATGCCTGGAATTCGCGTGACCCTCAGAGAATTGCCTTGGCGTATTCGCCGGACAGCAAATGGCGCAACCGTGATCAGTTCATCAACGGACGCGAGGAGATTGTTTCGTTCTTGAGTGGGAAGTGGGAGCAAGAGCTTGAATACCGATTGATCAAGGAGCTGTGGGTTTTTCGGGAGAACAGGATCGCTGTGCGATTTGCGTATGAGTATCACGATGTGCAAGGGCAGTGGTTTCGCGCCTATGGGAATGAAAACTGGGAATTTGACGAGCATGGTCTGATGCGCTGGAGGCTTGCGAGCATTAACGATCTGGCGATCCAAGAAAGCGAACGCAAATTTCATTGGCCGTTGGGGCGCAGGCCTGATGATTATTCAGGTCTTACAGAGCTTGATCTTTGATTTTTCGCGATGCGGTGATAATGTACATGCATGGTCAAAGATAATTTAGACGCATCGTCGAATTCCATGATTGAAGCCACGCGGAGCCGGGCGAAGTTTTCCGGGCATGATGGAGCGTTAGGGGCGGCGGGATATCGCGAGCCCTCGCATAATCCTGATAATTGTGAGTTTTTGCAGGAGCCGGGGCAGAGTATTGCTGTTAACCCCGGAAAAGACGGGTTTGCGCATATCAATATTGCCGTGAGTTGGGACAATATTCAGGTTCAAGAAGCCGGGTTTTTTGGTAAAATCTTTAAGAAGGTCCGTAATGTGGGCGTCGACCTTGATCTCGGATGTTTATATGAGATGCAGGATGGGACGCGCGGGGCGATTCAGGCGTTTGGCAAGAAGTTTGGTGATTATGAGAAGTCACCTTTTATGCAGCTTTCAGGGGATGACCGGACGGGTAACTCGGATGGTTATGATGAGTTCATCCGTGTGAACGGGCAGCATTGGGATGCGATCAAGCGGATGCTGGTTTACATTTATATCTATGATGGCGCGCCGCGATGGAGTGAGATTCGCCCGCAAATTATTCTGGATGTGCCCGGGGAGAACGATCTGGTTGTGACCTTGGGGGCGCATAACGATGCGTTGGCGTTGTGCGCTGTGGGTGGGCTCGAGAATACCCGCGGCGGGATTAAACTCACGAATTATACCGAGTATTTTCCCGGCCATGCGGAGATGGACCGGGCGTTTGGGTTTGGTTTAGATTGGGCGGATGGGCGTAAGTAAGGTACGCTTGCATATTTGCATGCAGAGTGCGTTATCCTGCGGTCTCGAGTGCTCACGTACTAAGGTGTACGCTGCGCTTACTCGCCTTGGATGCCTACTCTGCCTACAAATATGCGGCGCTTGTAATTGTTTTCTGGCTTTTTTCTTCCCTTTCGTTTGTGATTGAAACCGTTTAGGATCGTTGGCAGGTATCGTTTCTTCTTTTCGGATTTTTCATGGATCTATCATATTTCGTACATACATTGCCGGGACCAATTGCGTTTATGACGGGATTGCCGATTGCGATTGTCTTTATGTTGATCGGTATTTTGCTGCTGATTAAGGGTGGGAACTGGACGGTTGACGGGGCGGTGTATGTGGCGCGGCGTTTTGGGATTTCGCCCTTGGTGGTCGGGTTTACGATTGTGGCGTTCGGGACGTCTTTGCCGGAGCTGGTGATTTCCGTGCTTGCCCAATTTGAGGGATCGACGGGGATTGCGCTGGGGAATGTTCTGGGATCGAATATTGCCAATATCCTTTTGGTGATCGGGGTGTCGGCGGTTCTTGTGCCTTTGGTGTCGGATGCGCCGGCGATTAAAAAAGATATTGTGATGATGCTTTTGGCGACAGCTATTCTTGCGGCGTTGCTGGTTTATGGTGAGATTAACCGCGCGATCGGCGGTTTGATGGTCGTCCTTTTGATCGGGTATGTGTTTTACCAATATAGGATGACCAAAAAAGGTGAAATGCCTGCGGAGGAGCCGGATGAGCTTGATGCTGAGTTTTCAAAGCCTATTATTGCTTATGGTTTTATTCTGCTTGGTTTGATTTGCGTTGCGGTGGGGGCTGAGTTTTTGGTGACCGGCGCGCAGGCGAGTGCGACATTTATCGGTGTGCCTGAGGCTGTTATTGGTCTGAGTATTATTGCGCTAGGGACGTCATTGCCAGAGCTTTCAACGTGCATTATTGCCGTGCGTAAGGGGCATAGTGGCATTGTTTTGGGCAATATTATCGGATCGAATGTGTTCAATATTCTCATGATTTTGGGCGTGACGGTTTTGGTGAAGCCGATTGTGGCAGGGTCGTTTGAGCGGCAACTGGTTGATTTCGATATCTGGCTTGTTGTTTTTACTGCGGTCGTTTTTGCAGCGTTGCTCCTGTATTTCAAAAGAATTACGCGGGTTACAGGAATTGTTTTTTGCGCTGCCTATGTCGTGTATAATGTTTATATATATGCGCTTTATATGGGCACTTAAGGGAGATTAGGGCTTGGCTGATATTTTAGATACGCAATTTGAGGGTCACGACATTGAGCTTAGGGGCACGCTTGTTGCATTGGGTGACGACGTGAATTTGATAGCCAAAGATCCGACGCTAAAGAAGGTTCTGATTGCGGCCGGGTGGGATGTGAACGCGTTTAATGTGGATGCTTTAGATTTAGATTTGAGTTTATTCCTGTTGAATGGTAAGGGCCAGACCCGTCAGGATGAAGATTTTATCTTTTATAATCAAGCCAGCATCCTGGATGGGGCGGTGAAACATAATGGTGACAGCCGTACGGGGGCGGGTGATGGCGACGATGAAAGTGCTTTCGTTGACTTGAATGCTTTGCCGCTGGATATTATGCAGATCGCGATTGTCTTATCCGTCTATAAAGGATATGAGAAAGAGCAAAATATTAGCATGATCCGCAATGCGTATGTGCGAATTTTGAATGCTAAAGATGACAAGGAAATTGTTAGGTTCAAGATTGATGAGCTTTTGGAAGACCGTGAGGATACTGGGCTTTTGGTGGCTTTTCTCAATCGTGAGGGCCCCAAATGGCATTTTAAACCTGTTGGCGAGCCTATCGAAAAAGGGCTATCGGAGATTGCTCAGCGCTATGGCCTTATCATTGGTCAGGAATAATTCCGACTGGCCGGGGTTTTTGTGATGTTTTGGAAGTCTACGTGCGTTAAGTGCTTGTTATTTTTTCATACCTAAGAGTTGCGCGGGTTTAATGTTTGGAGATTTGCGTCCGATACGGCCACGTTTTCCGCCGCCGTAGAAGCTGTCATCTTTCATATGTTCTTCGATGAGTGCGTCAAAGTCGGGGATTTCGCTCATTTGCAGGGATTCGACGCAGGCGCGGAAGAAGTCGCAGCCTTTGCCTTCCCAATCGTGGAATTCGTTGACGTAGTCCTGACCTTTGATGCGCAGCTGTTTGGGCCCCCATTGGTGGGGTGCGGTGGCGTCGGCGCGCATCCACATAATTTGTTCGCGTCCACCTGAAGAGCTGTCAGAGCCTTCGTCACCGTTATCGCTGTCTTCTTTTTCGTCCTGGATGATCTGGATTTCAGCCTCGACATCGTCACCTGTCGGGCCCATACGGATCTCCGCGCTGCATGTTGTACCATTGGATTCGTCATAATAGACCCAAGGCATGGTTTCGTATGGCGATAAAACGTAATTTACGCCCAGTTTTTCCAGCATTTTGTCGAGCTCTATGCGCATGTCTACCCTTGTTTCAGCGGCTTTATACCATAACTCATCTTATTATTGTTATTCTAGCAGTTTTGTTAAAGTTTTGTTGAGAAACTCGCATTAAAGTGAGGAGGCCCTGCGTAGAAACCAGTCAAATTTTAATGGATTTAGTGATACACTGCATGATGTGTGGTGGAGTGCTATGAGATTTTATGACGTTTAATAGTTTGAATATAAAGAGATTTTTGGTGCTTTGCTTGGCGATTGTGATCGCTCAAAGTGTGTCTGCCCCTGCTTTCGCGCAGGAAGCTGCCGAGCTCCAAGAGCTGAGTGCAAAAGTTTTTAGCGTAGAAGCGCGTGCGGTTGATGGTGCACGGCTGGTTTCAGGGAATAATATCATCGCTCTTTGGGGTGTTCAGAAGATTAATAATCTGCCAGTGATGCTTGAGACGGCAGCGCGCATAGCGCTTGACGAAGCGATTGGTCGCAGCCCTGTGACATGTGAGGTGGAATCGCGTGAGGGACGGTTTATTCAAGCGCAATGCGTGAATGGTCAAAAAGAGGATTTGGGTCTGTTGCTGCGGCAGGAGGGGTAGGGGGCGGGGGGCGGTCGCCGGGGGTTGGCGGGTGGTTGGGTTGTAGCGT
>CAYGNI010000016.1:0-25395 GCA_964351195.1 uncultured Micavibrio sp. | reverse complement strand
CAATGACAACACTGCCCGCACCCACAATCGTGATTTTCGACATGGACGGCACAACCGTGCGGCATTTAAACCCGCGCATGCTGGGCCTTATGGAGTGGCTGGACGACACCGCGTTCAAAATCTCGCGCCTGTGGATGTGGCTCTTCAAACGCAAGGCCCAAGGGCCGATCATGCTCCCCCCGCCCGATGAGCCAGTCAAACCCGCGAAATCCATCATCGTGCATAAGGCCATCCACAAACTTCGCCGCAAAGACGTCGAACTCCTTGTGGAGCCCTGCCCCGGCGTATATTCCGTGCTCTCGCTGCTTAGAAATAAAAACATCCCCATGGCCTTGGTCAGCAACGGTTTGGGGAAAGGTTACGGCGAAGATATCGTTGAAAAATTCGGCCTTACGCCCTATTTCCCCGTCACGATTTTCCGCGAGGATATCAAAAAATCCAAACCCAACCCGGAACCCATTCTCCTCGCCCTCCAACGCCTGCAAATCACCCCCGCAAAAGACGACGTGATTTGGTATATCGGTGACCGCCACAAAGACGTCACCGCCGCGCATAACGCGCAAAAACATATCGCGGGCACAATGGTCCCTATCGCCTATGCCGTGAACGCCGCTGTCGCCGCCGTGGAAAAAGGCTACGGCCCCGATCACATCCTCATGAGCTACCGCGATATCTATGAAGTTTTGAAAAATGTATTACCCGCGACTGCGTCGACCGCTAGCGCACAGCCATCGGCTGATACACCGAAAAATCGTTCGGATTCCGCACTTGGTTAATCGCACCGGATAACGGCCCCAAAGTCTCCGCCCCCCATTCCAGCAAAGCCGCATTGCTCCGCACACTTTGCCCCAGCATCACCTGCCCCTCCAAAAGTGCAATCAACTGCTCGATCGGCGTTTTCCGCTTCGGATAAACAAGCGTATCAAGCCCGGAGCGATCGTCTCTCCCCAAGAGCTGCGCCGTATAATCCAGTGCCGCATCCAGCCCGCCCAGCTGATCCGCCAGACCAATCTCCACCGCGCGCACCCCGCTCCACACGCGCCCGCCGGCGATTTCATCAACCTCGGCCAATCCCATCTTCCGCCCCTTCGCGACGCGCGTTATAAACCCGTGATAAATAGCATCAAGCATCGCATTAATCCGCTCCGCTTCACGCGGTGAAAATTTAGAATTCAACGACCACATATCGGCGTTCTCGCCCCATTGCACGCCGTCCCAATTCACACCAAGCTTATCCCATAGTTCCCCGACGGAAAACTTGCCGCCGACCACGCCGATCGACCCCGTAATCGTCGCAGGCAATACAAAAATCTGATCCGCATACGCCGCAATCCAATACCCGCCCGACGCCGCCGTCGGGCCCATGGATACAATCACCGGCTTGCCTTTTTCCTGCGCTTTTTCAACCGCGCGCAAAATACTCTCCGACGCGGTGGGTGATCCGCCTGGACTGTCAATCCGCAGAACAATCGCCTCAATCATATCATCTTCCGCCGCCGCCATAATCGCGGGCGCAATCTTATCCGCCGCCGCAACCGTCCCGCCCGGCACAGGGCTGCCCGAACCATCGCTCTGCATAATCGCCCCAACCGCGTAAATCAAGGCCACATTTGGCTTTCCATGTGCCAAAAACGGCTCCCCCTCGTCTTTCCCCTTTTTGGCCAAAACATAGCTATCCAGACTGACAAACAAGTCATCTTCACTTTCTCTATCGCCCGTGACAGCTTCTTTGATGTCATCAATTAATACATCCGCATAATCCGCACGGTTAATCAGACCAGCTTCTTTAGCCTCGCTCGCGGCAAACAATCCTTTATCAACCAGTTCTTCAAACACCTTAGGCTCCATGCGCCGCGCACTCGCAATCCCGCTGACCAGTTCTGCGCGAATATCATTTACAAGGCGTTGAGTCATTTCCTTATTTTCTTTGGAAATGGAATCATGCGTCAAATTTTCGTATGCAGTTTTGTAATCTTTACGCTTATACATGTTCGGCTGCGCGCCAATTTTATCGAGTACATTGCGCAAAAACGGCATTTCCGCATTCACACCGTTAATCGTGACAATACCCATGGGTTGCATCCAGATTTGATCAAACGCGGAGGCCAGATAATACCGCCCCATACCGCTGCTCGCATCGCCGTAAGAGGACGAATAAATATGCGCAAATTTTCCGCGCGCGCGAAACCGCATCAACGCCGCGGTAATCTCCTGCGCATGCGCAAGACCGATGCCGCCGTCATTCATCCGCGCCACAAAACCTTTGACACGATCATCAACTGCAGCTTTATCTAGCGCTTCCACAATTTCTCTCACCGTGAGCTCAGGCGCCGCAAACGGATCACGCAAACTCGCCTCATTGGGAATTTCCTGCACATTACCTTCGAATGTATGAAAGAGCACCATCTCACGTGGCAAAGACGGAAGTCCACTTTGAAAGAACACAGGTAAAACCGTTATCGCAACGACAATCTGAAATAGCATCACAAACCCCAGCACCATCGCCGTGCGTTTAAGCGCACTCCACAACACAGGCAACACCGTCCACGGCCGCCTTGCCTTCACCGCTTCAGGCAGGTTGTGTGAAAATAATGGTTTGGATTTGTAATGACTGGGCATCCTAAATTTCTACCACAGAGATGAAAAAAGAACATTAACAATTTTAAATTCGTCATTGCGAGGAACGGAGTGACGAAGCAATCTAAAAATTGTACTTAGGGCTCTGGATTGCTTCGCTTCGCTAGCAATGACGCAGGAATATATCTTAGTGAAACTTAGTGCCTTCGTGGTAAAAAACTAAAGACACTGTGCCTTATGTCTTAACCAGTGATCGGCTAGAACACACGCCATCATCGCCTCAACCACAGGCGTGCCGCGAAGGCCGACGCAAGGATCATGACGGCCTTTGGTGACAATGTCGGTTTCCTTGCCCTTTTTATCAATCGTTTTAACGGGCGTGAGAATAGAGCTTGTCGGCTTGAACGCGACGCGCACAACAATATCCTGCCCCGATGAAATTCCGCCAAGAATGCCGCCCGCATTATTCGAGGTGAATGTCTTTCCTTTGCGGATTTCGTCCGCGTTGTCCTGCCCTGAAAGAGCAACGGCCTCAAACCCCGCGCCAATCTCAACAGCCTTCACCGCATTGATGCTCATCATCGCTTTCGCCAAATCCGCATCCAGCTTGTCATAGACAGGCGCGCCAAGCCCCGCAGGAATGCCGCTAGCATGCACTTCAACAAGCGCGCCCGCGCTGGAGCCTGCTTTGCGTACGCCATCAAGATAGTCCTCAATCCGCTCCACGGCTTTAGCATCAGGCAGCCACAGCGGGTTTTTCTCGACCTGTTTCCAATCCCAGTTCTTACGCTCAATTGTTTCCGTGCCGACCTGCACCACAGCAGCACGAATTTTGACCTTCTTGCTAATTTGCGCCTCAAGCATGCGCCGCGCCACAGCGCCCGCCGCCACGCGCATCGCCGTCTCGCGCGCAGATGAACGCCCGCCGCCGCGATAATCGCGAATACCGTATTTTTCGTGATAGGTGAAATCCGCATGGCCGGGGCGGAATTTATCCTTAATATCGCCGTAATCCTTGGATTTCTGATCCTGGTTACGGATCAAAAGCCCAATCGGCGCGCCTGTCGTCTGCCCTTCAAAGACGCCTGACAGGATTTCGACTGTATCAGGCTCCTTGCGCTGCGTCGTATGGCGGCTTTGCCCCGGTTTGCGCTTATCAAGAAACCCCTGAATATACGCTTCATCCAGCGGAATACGCGGCGGAACGCCATCCACCACGCAGCCGATCGCCGGGCCGTGGCTCTCCCCGAACGTCGTATATTGAAACAATGTACCAAATCGATTGCCTGACATAATGCTATTTAAACACAATGACTTAAAAGATTACAGAAGAAAGAAGCAGGACATTAATTATTTTCATGCCGCTTCAAAAACTCCAGAACATCGCTCACAACGCTTGATTTCTTTTCAAACACCCAGGTAAAGGCGCTCATGATCCCTGTGTGATCAAGGCTGGGATAGGTTTTGGCCGTGATGCGCGGTTTAAAGCCCCGGCCTTCCGCCGCCGCAATCGTGTTCTCGATATTGATAATCCCGACCAGGTCATCCTTCTCGCCCCACAGCAACAGCATCGGCGGGTCATCCGCATCAATAAACGTGCCGAGCTGCATCTGCGGATATTCGGACTCAGGACCAAACATATCAATCAAATCATCCTCATCCGGCGTGAAATGATACGGCCCCGCCAAACCAACAAAGCTCTTGATAAGCCCCCTGTCTTTACCCTGCGCCGCCAAATACCGCTCATCCGCCGCCAACAGCGCCCCCATATGCGCCCCCGATGAATGTCCCATCAGCTGAATACTACCCGCATCGCCGCCATATTCGCCAATGTTATCCGCCACCCATGCCACAGCCTTGGCCGGATCTTCCATCATCTCCGGGAATTTCACATCCGGATATTTACGGTAGTTAGGAAGAACAACCAGATACCCCGCCTTCGCTAAGCGCGAGCCGACAAATTTATAAAGACCCGTATTGCCCTCCGTCCAGCGCCCACCGTGAAAAAACACAACAACGGGAAGTGCGTCCGCGTTTTCACTCTCTGGAATATAAAGGTCGAGATTTTGTTGCGGCCTCGTGCCATACGGCACACCCATAACCATCTTAATGCCGTCAACATAAGCAGGCGCATTCACCACAGCAAAGCTGAGCTGCGAACATGCGCCCAGCGCAAGGGCTGCCAAAGTAGGAAATATAGATTTAAAATAGCTCATTCATAAGACATATCATCCCAGTAGTCATGTTTCCACATGAAGATTATTGACATAATATTAAACATTTTAATATAAGATGCCATGCCTGATTTGCTAGATCAATACAAGCCAGACGACGCAAAAGCCCTCCGCGAAGTCTTTGAAATGCTTGGTTTTCCAATACCTCTTAAAAGAGAATTTCACAGTGGCCATGCAAATATTGTTTTTTGCACCCCTTTCGGTTTTAATCTTCGAATACAAGATGCCACTAAATACCCTGCTTTTCGTCATGAAAACTTCCTGCGGCCATTGGGATCTATAAGGGCTGGCGCTTACAGAGTCGACATACAACAAGGCGGACATCTGGTCAGGAGAAGATCAGAAGCAACACACGTATATGACAAGATTTTAGAAGCCGGCATTGAACTTATTGATATATACGGGCACAAAAAAAATTTGATTTATTGTGGCTCAGCCGCAAACGGCTTCCCTGATGGAATGCCGGTGGCATACGATCCCTCAATAATTCTTGTTTTTAACGACCAGACAAGAATTTTTGATAACTTACCCGGCTCCAGAGTACTGGATCTCTTACCGCATGATAATGAAACACCAGACTTTCAGGACATCCATTACGGTGACCTAAGAACGTGTTTTTCAAAAGTCGCGTGCAAAAATTCAGGCGAAATAGACAAAACAGCAATAAAAAGCTTTTTAGAAAAATGCAGGCAAGCAACCAACGAAGGGAGATTGGTTGCATCTTGGAAAGAACAATCATTCTCTCAGTTTTGGCTGAAAGGACTCTCTAAACGTTACGAAGAGAGACTCACAGCATCATGCGAAACTCTCAAACACTTAACAGCTGAAGCAGGCTAACGAAGTTGAACAGCTTCTTTTTGTGTCGATAATGTCCCATGATCGATAATCGCCACCGTCATGCGGGAAATACACACGCGCTTGCCGGTCGCTTCCTCGGTAATATCGGTCTGCCAAACTTGCGTGCGCCGCCCCACATGAAGAGCCGTGCAATGCCCGATCACAGACCCTTCCGTGACCGCGCGGATATGATTGGCGTTAATCTCCAGCCCCACAGCGCGGTATTTCTCAGGATCAATCGTCATCCACGCCGCAACGCTGCCCAAAGTCTCGGAAAGCACACAACTCGCCCCGCCATGCAAAATGCCAAATGGCTGTGTCGTACGGTGATCAACAGGCAAGCGCCCTTTTAGGAAATCAGGCCCGACCTCGGTGAATTCAAACCCCAGATGCGTGCCCATATTGGCCGACCGGAATTTCTGGAGCGTATCAAGCGTGTAATCTTCAAACCAGATCACGCCGCCTCACCCTTGTCTTTCGGTGCGATTGATTGCAGCAAAGCGCCTGTCTCCGCCGCGCTATCGACGCTGCACATCCCGACCGTGTGATACCCGGCATCAACGTGCAAATTCTCCCCCGTAACCCCACTCGCCAGATCAGAAAGCAGAAACAACCCGGCGCGGCCCACATCATCAATCGTCACATTGCGCTTGAGGGGCGCATTCAGCTCATTCCATTTCAGAATAAATCTGAAATCACCAATCCCGCTCGCGGCCAATGTTTTAATCGGCCCGGCAGAAATTGCATTCACCCGGATATTCTTCGGCCCCAAATCAGCCGCAAGATACTTCACCGAACACTCAAGCGCCGCTTTCGCCACGCCCATCACGTTATAATGCGGCATCACCTGCTCCGCGCCGTAATAGGTCAACGTCACCAGCGACCCACCCTCCTTCATCAACGGCACAGCGCGCTGCGCCACCGCCGTAAAGGAATAAACGGAAATATCCATCGTGCGCGTAAAATTCGCGCGCGTCGTATCCAGATACAACCCATCAAGCTCATTTTTGTCCGAAAACGCAATCGCATGAACAACAAAGTCAATCTGCCCCCATGTATTGGCAATATTCTTAAACGCATGATCAATGCTTTTCTCATCCGTAACATCACACGGCAAAACAAGCTCGGCACCGATAGATTCAGCCAGCGGTCGCACACGCTTTTCAAGCGCCTCGCCCTGATACGTAAAAGCCAGTTCGGCCCCCGCCTCACTCGCCGCTTTGGCAATCCCCCATGCGATCGAGCGGTCATTCGCCACACCCATGATTAAACCGCGTTTACCCTTTAGGAACTCATTACTTGCATTCATCGTGTCTTCAATTCTTATTTATAACTAATGGTTGATATTAAACCCATATCCTACACAAATCCCTTCCCGCGTCTAGGGTCTTGGTTCTATAATTCGATATGACACAAGCAAAAGCGATCATACAGCACATATGCGCAACCATCACAAGCGAGCTAAAAAGCGAATTCCCCGGCCTTTCTATTGTGTGTGTCATATACGAAGGCAAGGGGTTTAAAAAATCCCTCACGGCCAAATCCGGCGAAGTCGCCGCCCACCCCGCCGGACAGGATCTTTTAAAAGCCATTCAGGATTTTGAACCAACATCAACAAGGTTTTCAGAATTTATCGGACTTTCAATATCAAAGAAAACCAATATCGTGAATATGTTAGCGAAGAAAAAAGCCATCGCTCTCATCTGCGTGAATGCCGATTTATACCAAAAGGAAGAACAGGCCAAAACAGAAGTTTACTCCCGTATTTTCTCGACCCTCAGGGCCTACGGCGAGCTGACAAATAAAAACAAGAAAGCACAAACCGCCACATACAAAACGACCATCACGCAGCAAACATTAGGTTTGACGCTCCCCTTTCAGAATATGCTTGGTTATGTTTTCACCGCGCTCTATCTGGAGATTTCCGGCCGTAACGGTGCCATAATCGGTCAGGCCAAAAAATACACGACCGATATTTTTAAACCTATCATAGGTATCACCCCCGAAGATAACCCCTACCCCCTAACGCTCGACATGACAAAAGTTGTCTACGAAGAAATGGCGAGTCAGAAAACAGATAGAACAACCGCATTCCAGCAAGCCCAAGACATGACGCAGGAAATAGCCCTCACCTGTGATGAAAGCATCACCCGCCAATGGGATAGCTTTATCGAACCTGCCATAGAAATGGTATGGAGCAACGCCGAACCCAAAGAAATTCTGGGCGCCGCCGCCTATACCAGCGAAAGCGTATTCAACCGCTCCACCGCGTACCTCATCGCGGAAATCTTGAACATAGAGCCTGCATCATCCACCAGCCTTCCTGAATTCAATGCCTTCGCAGACACTGAAACACAGCAAAGATTGCATACAAAAGTCTGCGAACAAAAATTCGAAAAACTCATCCACGAAGGCAGCGCGTTAAAAACCGACAAACTGCCACGCGCGGCAAAAAAACAATGTGAAGAACTACTGAACGGAATACCGATTGGCTGGTGCGCACCCGCACTCCTCGAAGCCAGCGCAGCCATCACCTCTGATGCTTCAAATGATGATAACATAACAAACGCCTCAAATGCATTTTACACTGCGCTGCAAACATTCCGTTGGGAGCATGTCAAAAACCTTCATAAAGACATTATCGACTTGAAACGAAAAGACCAGACACCCGACATTGAAACAATCATAGGGCTTTTGCAACGAAACCCACAAACCATGCAGGCTGCAAAATCGCTCACAACGCTAAAATAAAAAAAGCCGCACACAACGGCGCGGCTTTTTAAAATATTTAATGTCAGGCGATTAATTCACAATCTCCCATGAACCATCTTGATTCTGACACGCAGTGCCAACGCCAGTCTCACGGCGTCCGCCTACAAAAATCTCTTGCTCATATTCACGGCAATAACGGTTATTCGTACTGTAACCGTCACGAGTCGGTGTCACGGTTCCGTAATTCCCGCTATCAGGGTTGTTCCATGAAATCGTTTCACCCACAGGGGCACTGTAAGCGCGCTGGTTTGCTTCTCTTGCATAAGCCATATCGGCTTTATCCAAAGAACGGCCAACCTCGCTACCCAAAACCGCGCCGATAAGAACACCGGCACCGGTCGTCCATAAACGCCCGCTTCCGCCGCCAACTTGAGACCCGGCCAGGCCACCAAGAACAGCGCCGCTCACGCCGCCAATTTTTTCTTTGTTGCCGCTGTTTTGAACAGTTTCACATGCTGTCATGCTAAATGCCGCCAGCACCAAGGGTATTAAAAATAAAGTCTTCATAAAAAATCCTTCCTTATTACTGATATCGCTCTTGCGATTCTGTGCACCCAGTTTATATCTTAAACAAGACTGCGCAAATGATATACGCATGAACAAGCCAGAACATTCGAAAAAAGTATAATATGTCGCAAGAAATTTTTGATCAGTTTGGAAAAGACCCCATAGCCTTGTGTAAACAATGGTATGAAGAAGCAGAAAAAACTGAACTCAACGACCCTGAGGCCGTGTGCCTTGCCACATGCGATACACAAGGAACCCCCAGCAATCGAATGGTCCTGGTTAAGGAAATGCATGAGAAGGGCTTTAAGTTCCATACAAATGCACAAAGCCACAAAGGCCAAGACATAAAAAACAACCCCAAAGGCGCGATGTGCTTTTATTGGAAATCCACACGCAAGCAAATCCGCATCCAAGGACACATCATCGAAACCTTACCCGAAGAAAGCGATGCGTATTTCGCTACGCGTTCTATAGAACGTCAAATCGGCGCGTGGGCCTCGCAGCAATCACGCCCCTTCGAAAAGCGCGAAGACATGGAAGCTGCGGTTAAAAAATACGAGCAGGAATTTGCAGGCTCCGATAACATCCCAAGACCGCCCTACTGGCAGGGCTATCGCCTCATCCCGCAAAGCATGGAGTTCTGGATCGCACACGAAGACCGTTTGCACACCCGGTTTGTGTATACAAAAAACGGCGATGCCTGGACCGCCACATGGCTTTGTCCTTAAAAGGAAATGAATATGAGCACCGCAGCTAAAAAAGATAAATTCCCCGAAACACAAAATTTCAGCGCCGATGTTGCGCGGCTGCTCGATATTGTCGCCAATGCACTCTACACCAATCATGACGTATTCCTGCGCGAGCTGGTCTCCAACGCCGCCGACGCATGTGATCGCCTGCGCTATGATGCGATTGAAAAACCGGATTTGATTTCCGACAATCCAAACTTCCGCATTCACATCGCCAAAGACACCGATGCGCGCACCCTCACCGTGCTTGATAACGGCATCGGCATGAGCGCAAAAGACCTCGCCGATCATCTGGGCACGATTGCAAAATCGGGCACAGCCAAAATCATGGAAGCCGCCAAAAAATCCAAAGACCCGCTAAGCCTTATCGGCCAGTTCGGCGTCGGGTTTTATGCTTCATACATGGTCGCCAGCCACGTCAAAGTGATTAGCCGCAAAGCCGGAACAAAAACCACCAACATATGGGAATCCGATGGCGCGAACGGTTTTAGCGTGCGCAAAGCAACAAGCGAGGAAGCCACCCAATTGGACGGCGAACGCGGCACGGCCGTCATTCTTGACATCAAGGACGAAGGCGTCGAATTCCTGATTGATGAAAAAATCAAACAAACCATCGAAACCTATTCCGATCATATCGGCGTAAAAATTTTCTTAGGGCTCCCCCAAGACACAGACAAAGGCGAAGGCCAGCCCATCAATTCCGCCGCCGCCATTTGGACGCGCAATAAAAACGACATCACCAAAGACGAATATATCGGTTTTTATAAGCACCTGACCCACGGTTTTGACGAACCGCTTCTCACATCGCATTGGCGCGCCGAAGGTAAAATTGAGTTTACCGCCCTGCTCTATATCCCGACCATGCGCCCGTGGGATCTTTATGATCCGTCGCGCAAAAATGCGCTAAAGCTTTATGTGCGCAAAGTCTTTATTTCGGATAACGTCGAAGGGCTGACTTATCCTTGGCTGCGCTTTGTCCGCGGTGTGATCGACAGCGAAGACCTCCCTTTGAACATCTCGCGCGAGAGCCTGCAATATAACCCGGTTATTACAAAAATCCGCACCGCGATGACAAAACGCATCCTCAGCGACCTCGACAAGCTCAGCCGCGATGACTGGCCGGGCTTTATTGCCTTTTGGGGCCAATTCGGCGCGGCGATTAAGGAAGGCCTCTACGATGCGCCCGAACACCGCGAGGCGATTTTCAAATTCTGCCGCTTTTATTCCACGCACGATAACGGCGAGAAATTCACTTCTTTGGCCGAATATGTGGAACGCATGAAAGACAGCCAAAAAGAAATTTACTACCTCAGCGGCGAAAATTTGGAATCCTTAAAAAACTCCCCGCAAATCGAAGGCTTCAAAGCCAAAGGCATTGAGGTTCTCTTCTTCACCGATACGATCGATGATTTCTGGCTGCAAAGCGCCACCGAGTTCGACGGCAAGCCTTTTAAATCCGTTACCAAAGGCGACATCGACTTCGATGAAACACAAGACAAAGACGAAAAGCCAGACGAGAAAAAAGAAGAAACGCCCACCGCCGCCATCGAAAAAATGCGCAAAATTCTGGCGGATGATGTTGAAACCGTGCGTATCTCCAAACGCCTCACCAGCTCCCCCGTTTGCCTCGTCGCCAGCGATGCGGGTGTGGACATGAACATGGAGCGCGTGCTCAAAATTCATCAGAATTACGCAGGCGGTTCAAAACCCGTTTTGGAAATCAATGCCGATCACACTTTGATTAAAAAACTGGAATCCCTAGATACAAATTCACAAGACTTCGCCGATGCCACGCAGCTCCTCTTCGACCAGGCCAAAATCATCCAGGGCGAACCCGTCAAAGACCCTGCCGGCTTCGTCAAACGCATGGCAGAATTTATGGAGAAGGGGCTTAAAACTCACTAAATTATTGCGGTGATAATTCCATTAACGGATCACGATCACGATGGTCTAACCCCTGCGGCGAATAATCTTCAGGTCCAATACCTTGCATACAATCTGGTGTCCAAGCCGGAACAGTTCCATACGTCCCTAACCCCGCGTCCTGAACCTGCGGACTTGCACGAACAACTGTCTCAAGATTAAAAAGCGCTAACCACTCTTTATAAAGCTGCGCGGGATTTTCAAACGCGAACGGGGAAAGAGACTTATCCGTGCGATATGCATTATAATCATCAACCTGATCACGCCACGTATCGCGGGCAATCCAATATCCAATACCGCCGTAAATCCAATCAATGCGATCCTGCGATGTCCCTTTAACAAGGCGCTCAGGAATATCGCCCATCACATAAGATCCATTATCCTGCCGCTCCAAAAACAAAGCATCCAGCTGCCCATCTTTTTCCATGCGTTGTGCAAGGTTATAGATTGAACATTCATAAACATCATAACGCTGCTTGGCCGCCGCATCACTAATAGCGCTCAGCACATCTTCAACAGGCAGAACAGTAGCTCCATCAAGCATACCGGGTAGAACATTACGCACAAGATAGGCTGTATCACGCCATTTATAAGGAACATCATCGCCATTCAATTTGTCAATCTTGGCCGTATCAATTGTAAAGGTCTGTCCATAAAGAGTAACAGTCGAAGGCTCAGCATTCTGCCCGTTATTTTGCGCAAGAACGGCAGTGCCAACCAGTGGCAAAGCTAGAACAGCTGCAAAAATAAAACCACGCTTCATAAAACGCCTCAAAAATGTTTTCATAACACTATACACTTTTTATCCTTTTCGCAAATATTCTCATCAAGACATCGCAAACTGTAGCTCATTCCAATCGTACCCACCGCAACGATAGCGCTCAATTTTAGGCAATACGTTGCGGTTAAAAATGTCGATCGTCTGCGTGCCTGTCGCGCCGTCCGCTGAGGACCCAAACGGATTACCATGGTGCACAGTCGCATAGGCCTGATAATCTGACATTCCTGGCTTCCATTTGCGCTGTTTAAAATATTTTACAGCAAGATCAACTTGTTGCGCCACACTCAAGCTTTGAATATTGGCGCGGTGTTCCTCCTTCGAAGCAGATGGATAACCAAGCTCCCCCGCAGTGGTACGTGTAAACTGGATCAAACCCGTCGCTGAACAATTTGAACATGGGTTGAAAATCCTAGGATCCCCTCCCGATTCAAGCCATATAATTCCTGCAAAAGTACTGGGATCCATACCAAGCTCCGCCGCACCTCTTCGGATTTGAGAGTGCAACTCCTGATCATTACCCCGCATAGCAGGCGGCAAACTGCTCCAGCTACTCGAACAATTACTCTCTGTGGAGACAAGCTCACCCTCTGGCCGATCTGCAATATCAGGCGTATTTGTCTCTTCGGGAGCGCTCTCCTCGCCCGGCGTGGAGATCTGAGGAGCACCCGCATCGCCGCACACATCACTCATACCTGCAAGCAAACCCGCTGATGGATTAAATGAGCCGCCGGCAAGAATATCCGACACACTGATATTAGCCAGTAACTTGTTCTGAGCATACGCATGATATTCTGCCAAAGAAACACCTTCTCCGCAGGTGATGTTATCAACATTATCATACAGCTCCTGAAGAACTAAAAACCTCAGAATAAGGTCCTCAATATCGCCATCTGATGAATACAAAGCATCCAAAAGCAGATATTGCAAACCAGGCGGCAGATCATCAAACAAACTTGTCAACGCACTTAAAGCAGCATTAGAAAGGTCTAAGCGGTCAGCCAAAATGCCTCCCATTCCACCGTCGGTAAATATATCCACACTATCAAGTCTAGTGAGCGCACTGCCATCAGAAGATCCTCCCAAAAGACCACCTCCGCGAGATGGGCCAACAACATCTCCGATAGCATTCTGCGCAGAGCCTTGCCCTTCTTGCATCGCCCCTGTGGCAGCGTAGGAATGTGATGAAATCATCAAAGTGCTTATACACGCAACAAACAACACTGCCCTTATAAACATTGCCCAGCTCCATCATATGTGCATCCCGCCGGAAGACACACACCATCATCAAAAGTTTCCGTTTTCTCATTGACCGTTTTATAAACTTTTACACCCGTCATAATAGGTTTTACAGAAGAGCATTGCGAAGAATCTAAAAGTGGCAAGTATGTAACCACAGACTCAACCCCGCCCATCGCATTCGCTTGTGGAAACGCCGCAGCAACTAATGCTTCCCACAAAGCAATCCTGTCAGCGTTTGCACAAGGTGGCATTTGCGTCGGGTTAACAATAAGAGAGCGCGGATCGTTACCGGCAATATCATCAAAATTTATAAAAAGATCCTGATTAAAATTCTGACACTTTAAAAACTTCCACACCACCTCCATCGGATTACACATTGTACCTGCTGGAATTTCAGAATACGTGCCGCCTGCATACACATGAGAAAAGTTCATAGCCAAAAATTCAAACATGGCATTATAAACAAGCTGACCAAGCGCCACATAACCATGACCACTCAGCGGGCCACCGGGGGGATTTGGACCAGGAAGCAAAATCTCCTGTCCCGTGTTCGGCGCAGTGATACCATCAGGCATGATACGTATAGCGCTGTCTTCATCTGCATCCCATTGCTGTGGAGGTATACTGAATAAGTAACGGTTATAAATATTTCCGCTGAACATCATATTCATAGAAACACCAAGCTCATTCAGCCGGTCATCAAAACATGAATATTCCAGCACGCTGTCAGGCTTCAGGATCAACGCCTGCGCCACTTCCATCTCGCGCATTGCCTCTATGCGTGCACGTGCATGCATGACGTCGTTAAAATTACTATCACAACTTTCTGGAAGGTCCTGCGCGTAAGGGGTTTGGACAGCGCAAAAGGCGGCCAAAACCGCCGCAATTAACACAATCCAAAATATCTTCAAAGATTTATGCGCCAAAATCCTTATGCTCTTATAAAAACTGCCTTTTTACCATTTTAGCATAGGAAAACCGCGCCTGCATAGTTTATGAGAAGAGAAGCTAAAGCATCCCCTGATAATGTCTTTGCGTCATTTCATCGATTTCATCCTCAGAAAAATCGAAATTCTTACCGAGCTCCTCGATAATCACGTCGCGCACAAGAGAGCTCAGATCATCCCCATTCTCGCACCAAACGTCCAATAGAGGCCGCCTGAATAAAATCAAAACATCATCATCATTGGCGACTTTACGCTCAATCCCGGGAGACAGCTCCTTCCCGCTTTTGAACAAACATAAAAGCTCATAGGGATCTTCAAGATCCAGGTCATCCATCAAAACATCATCAGGGACATCTTCGACCTGTAAAATCACGTCCTCACCATATTCATCAAGTTCCTCGGGCAAAGACTCAAGGCACTCCTTGGCCATAACCTCCAGATCATCCAAACTGGGTGGCACAGTAAAATTCATAATAATTTGTTTTCCATCCATAGGCCTTGACCTCCCCAGCACAATCCTGTCAGATCAAAAAACATCAACAGCTATACGCACAAAAATGAATCGTAAGATCTAAAGCCTACTGCGAATTAAGGATCTACACAATGATCAGTCCACTTAAGAATCCACAGCTTAGTGATGCGCTCACGGAACTCCCCGGTTGGGAGCAAGCGCGCGAAGACACAGCACTCAAAAAAAGCTTTAAATTTAAAGACTTTAACGAAGCATGGGCCTTTATGAATCGAATCGCCCTTCTCGCCGAAAAAATGGACCACCACCCCGAGTGGTCGAACACTTACAACCGCGTTAATATAACCTTAAGTACACATGAAGCAGGGGGAATCACCGATCGTGATATCCAAATGGCCATAAAAATTGAAAGCTTTTTATAATTTTACGACTTTGGACTGGCATTAACCTTAAAAAACACCCATAATTTAATAGTATTTTGGCACAAACAAGGCCACCCAAAAACTCTTGCCGCACAAAGACTAATTTATGACTTACAAACTAGATCAGGCAAAAATCCTCGTCATCGACGATATGATCCCCATCCTTAAACTGACTGATTCCGTTCTGACGACATTTGGCTTCAAACATATCACGCTAGCCCATAACGGCCAGGAAGGCTTCGAAGCCTTGTGCAAGGAAGACCCCGACCTCGTCATAACTGACTGGATGATGAGCCCAATGCCCCGCCTCGAACTCACAAACCAGCGACGTACAAGCCCCAGGGCACCCCACCCATATGTCCCGATTTTAATGATGACAGGCTTCAGCTCGCGCCTGCGCGTCGAAGCCGCCAGAGATTGCGGCATCACCGAATTCCTGGTCAAACCGTTCACATCCAAAGATCTTTACACGCGCGTCCACCAAATTATTGAAAAACCAAGGCAGTTTGTCGATGCAAATGACTTTTTCGGCCCTGACCGCCGTCGCCGAAGCGGAAAAGATTACGAAGGCCCTATGCGCCGCGATGAAGACGATGGCACAGCGCCACATACCACACAGCAAAAAGAAATGTCCGACATTTTGAAAAAGTTAAGCGAAGAAGCAAAAAACGTGTCTTAAACATAAATTGTTAATATAAACACTTGTAAACTGAGTATATAAGAGCAAAAAAAATGACGAATTTAGGCAGTAAAAAAGTACGTTTCATCAAACCACCCAATAAGCTCAAAGCCAAAGTTGGAACAGGTGGCATTGACCCAAAACTGCTGGAAAAAGCACAAGAGCAAATTAACAAAAATACGGTTGATTTTGTTCCCATCGCCAATGACCTCTTGGCTAAGCTCAGCATACAAAAAGAAGCCCTCAAAAAAGATCAAAGTAAGAAAAACACTGAAAACGTCATCGAATCCATTATGCAGCTTAAAGCCAATGGCGGTATGTTCCGCTATCAACTGGTCAGCGAGATTGCAGACAGCTGCTTGCATTTCATTGAAAACATTGAAGAATTTAACAATGACGCCTTCATAGTTCTCGAAGCGCATGAAAACACTATCAAAATCATCCTCAAGAACAAACTCACAGGCGATGGCGGCAAAGAGGGCTATGCCCTTGTGAAAGAGCTCAATAAGGCCAGCGAGCGCTATTTCTCAAAACACCGAAACGGCGCTAAAGCTTAACTTGTTTAAGAAATTTTAATTTTAGTGTAAGATAATAAAAGAGTTAACAAAGGAATTGGTAATGACCTCAGTACCGGCAGGAATCGCAGCGGAAAACGCACTTCTCAGACAAAATGTCGCTCTGTCTGTGATCAAGCAGGCCAACGAGCAACAGCAGGCCCTCGTGCAAATCCTTGATAACGCAGCACGTTCCGCCCCCGTAAGTGGCACCCGCGGCACGAATTTCAACGGCGCAGCGTAACATCACAAGTCATCTTTCCACTAATGTCATTCCGAACGTTTCGTTAGAAACGGAGGAATCTCACAAACTTGCAACTTGAAAAGATCCCTCACATTCGTTCGGGATGACAAACAAGGAGACAAAACGCTTTAAAACTCCGCGCTCTCTGCGCCTCTGAGGTTTACCCCCCATAAGAAAAGACGAAGAACGCCTAAGCCACCCGCGCAATAAGCCCATGATGCGTTTCCCATAGATGCGTGAGGATATCAGCCATCTCATCGACCATCTCCAGACTATGCGCCGCCGTGGCCGTGAGACGCAAACGCTCCGTCCCGCGTGGAACTGTGGGATAATTGATCGGCTGCACATAGACGTTGTATTCATCCATCAGCAGATTCGACACTTCGCGGCAGCAATTCGGCTCCCCCACAACCAGCGGCACAATATGGCTCTCCCCCTTCATATAGGGAAGATCGGCCGCATCAAGCCGCGCTTTCAAATGACGCGCATTGCGCCACGCGCGCTGGCGCTCAATATCGGAAACTTTTAGGTGCTCCACGCTCGCGCGCGCCGCCGCCAAAACGGAGGGCGGCAAAGACGTTGTAAAAATAAAGCTCGAAGCAAAACTGCGGATTGTATCAACAACCTCTGCCTTGCCGGTGATAAAACCACCCATACAGCCATACGCTTTGCCAAACGTCCCCTCGATAATATCGATGCGATCCATCAAACCGAGCGCCTCGGCAACACCTCCGCCGCGCGGCCCGTAAAGCCCCACCGCATGCACCTCATCAATATAGGTCATCGCGTTGTAACGTTCCGCCAAATCACAAATCTCGGCAATCGGCGCGATATCACCATCCATCGAATACACGGATTCAAAGGCAATAACCTTCGGACGCTTCGGGTCCACGCCCTTCAACAGCGCTTCAAGATGCTCCACATCGTTATGACGGAAAATATGCTTCTCACATTTTGAATCACGAACACCGTGGATCATCGACGCATGATTCATCGCATCGGAAAAAATCACACACTCAGGCAGCATTTTCCCCAGAGTCCCCAGCGAGCTTTCATTCGAGACATAACCGGACGAAAACACCAGCGCAGATTCTTTGCCATGCAAATTCGCAAGGCTCTGCTCAAGCTCCACATGATAACGCGTAGTCCCGGAAATATTACGCGTCCCGCCCGCGCCCGCGCCGCAAGTCTCCAGGGCCTCACGCGCCGCATTGATAACAACAGGATGCTGGCCCATGCCAAGGTAATCGTTCGAACACCAGATTGTAATCTCACGAGGGGCAGAGCCGTCTTCAGGTCTATAAATAGCACGCGGAAACTGCCCGGCAATTCGCTCTAAGTTAGCAAATCTACGATACCGCCCTTCGCGCTTAACATCGTTAATACAGCTTTTAAAATGGCCATCATAATCGAACATATTGTGCGTCCTTAATTGTTCTGTGCTTTTTTAACGCTATGGAACTCATAAAGAATAGATTGAAAAAGTCTAGCGAAAACATCAGCAATTCACCAGAGCGCAGTTGATTTTTCTTTCAAACACGCCCACCCTAAAAATAAGAAACGCAACAATAGGACCCCTTAAACATGCTCGTCGTTTTTGGCCCCATATCAATGGAACTTCACATCCCTTCAAACGCTGCCCCGGTGGCGGATACAACTACGAAAGCTGGCGACTATACGTTAAATGCCGGTGGACGCGGGGCAAACCAAGCCTTTGCTGCTGCACGTTCTGGCGCAAAAGTCGCGCTCATTGGTAAAACCGGGGACGACGATTACGCCAAGCGAATTTTGGATAAAGTCCGCGGCGAAGGCGTTATCACCTCCGGCGTCGGTCGCAGTGAAACAAACCATACGGGGCTGGACATCATATGCACCGCCAAAGACGGCTCTATTACTACCATCGTAAGCCCCGGCGCAAACCAGGAATCGTCAGCCGAACAGGTTCCCGAAAACATCTTGGCCGATAACGCTTATCTTCTCATTCAAACGCAACTCCCCATGCAGGAGAACATCTCCTTGCTGGAAAAGGCCAAGGCACAAGGCGCAACAACCATATTAAATCTCGCCCCATCCATAGAACTCTCAATGCCCATGCTGGACAAATTAGATTACTTGATCGTCAACCAGACCGAAGCAACCAAATTTGCAGAGAAGCTAGGCCTTCCTCAGGCCGAGCAAGTGGAAAAAATTGCCAAAGCACTAGCTGCGCTCGGCGGGCTGACATGCATTATAACCATGGGGGAAAATGGCGCAATTTCCTATGATAATACCGGTAAAGGTTGGCGCGTCCCAACCATTAAAATCGATAAACTGGTGGATCGTAACGGCATCGAAGATGTCTATTGCGGTACGCTCGCGGCTTGCCTGCAGGCCGATATGCCCCTCAACCAAGCCATGAAACGCGCAGGACTCGCGGCATCACTGTCCTACACCAAAGAAGGCGGACAATCTTCATTCCCGTATCTGTCTGATATCGAGGCCCAGCTTGACGAACTTCCGGAAACGCAGAGTTTGTAAGCCTTAAAACCCAAACGTATTCGCCACGCGCTCCGCACGGCCTAAATCCTTATCCAGCGCCGCCATAGTCTTACCCAGATCAGGACTGTCATCACCCTTCCACACGCGTAAAACCTTGAGATAAACCCCGCTAAGCCCGGCAACTTTCATCGCCCCGCGAATACCGCCGGTTTCAATCCCCGCCGCTTCCAGCATCCAGCTCATAGACCGGCAAAGATACGGACAGGAAATCACCGCCTGCTTGGGATCAAATTTAAAGCTCTCCAAAATTGCAACCACCCCGCCGCGATACGCATTGAGAACCTCATAACGCTCCATCAAAATATCAAAAAGCTGATCACGCGCGGAAATCGAAGGATCAACCTCGCCAATATTCTCCAAAACCTGTCGATCAATCATCCGGCCCAGACATACAAGAATATCGGTTTTATCCTCAATCACATCAAAAAGCTTAGGAAGGCTCAAACCCACCGCCTGCGCAACGTCATAGAGCGTAACATTGTTCCATCCCTGGCTTTGCGCAAGCTCAAGCGCCTTCAAAACAATCTCGTCCTTGATATTTTTCTCAGCTTTTTTGGGCATAGCCGTTAAAACCGTCCTTGGCCTCGTGCATTCAACTTGCTACACCTTTTAATAGTTTTAGAAGAATCACACAAGGAATTGATTTATGTCACAACCCGTTCTTGGCGTCGTCGCCGTTGGAAATGCCCTGGTGGACGTTATTACACAAACCACCGATGAATTCATCACCCAGCAACACGAAGAAAACGGCATGGAAAAAGGCGCTATGACCCTGATCGAAGAAGTCCGCGCCGTTGAGCTTTACGCACAAATGGGCTCAGGAACCGAGACATCCGGTGGCTCCGCCGCCAATACGATGGCCGGCTTCGCCTCATTCGGCGGAAAAGGCGGCTTCATCGGAAAAGTTGCCGATGACGATCTTGGCAAAATCTTCCAGCACGATATTAAGTCCCAAGGCATTCAATTCGACACACAGCCCCTCGCCATGGGCGCAAAAACCGGACGCTGCATGATCCTTGTCACACCTGATGGACAGCGCACCATGAACACATTTCTGGGTGCAAGCGTGGAATTAAGCCCCCATGATGTCGATAAAGACCTCATCGCAAAAGCACAGGTGACATATCTCGAAGGCTATCTTTTCGACCGCGAACAAGCCAAACAGGCCTTCATCACCGCCGCCGAGACAGCGCATGAATCCGGCCACCGCGTTTCACTATCGCTATCCGACCCCTTCTGCGTCGATCGCCACCGCCATGATTTTCTAAATCTTGTGGAAAATCACGTCGACATCCTGTTTGCCAACGAAGAAGAGATCAAATCCCTTTATATGCAGCAAGACTTCGAAGACGCCAAAAGCGCCGTTTCAGGCATGTGTGAAATCGCCGTGCTGACGCGCGGAGAAAAAGGCTGCGTTGTGCTGGCCGACGGACAAGAAATCACCCTGCCCGCCCCCGAGGGCGTGAAAGTCGTAGACACCACAGGTGCAGGCGATCAATTCGCCGCCGGCTTCCTCTATGGCTTTACCGAAGGGCTGAGCCTGGAAGAATCCGCGCGGCTCGGCACATTAGCCGCCGGGGAAGTCATCTCCCATATCGGCCCCCGCCCATTAGTAAGCCTTGCAGATTTGGTCAAAAAAGCCGCTTAATTGCTTTTTATACGAAAACTTGTCATCCTGCGGCTTGACCGCAGGATCTCAAACCGCAAAATCGTATAATAATGAAACAATACTATATTTACATTTTAACAAATCAAACAAACCGCACGCTTTACATTGGCATAACATCAAATTTACAAAAGCGCATTTGGGAACATAAAAACAAAGTTACACAGGGTTTTTCATCAAAATACAATCTAAACAAACTTATCTATTTCGAATTATTTGATAATCCTGAAGCAGCCATAAAACGAGAAAAAAGATTGAAATTTTGGCTTCGCAAATGGAAAGAAGAGTTAATTACAAAGGCTAATCCAAAATGGAACGATTTATACGAAGACATATGTGCATAACTCATCAGATCCTGCGATCAAGTCGCAGGATGACAGCACTTTTTATTTTAGTTTGCCTATTCAGCTTCCCGGCTATGGCAGAACCCGGCTTTGGTATCGCCATGCACGGCGATGCGAAATATAGCGCCGATGACATGCATCTCGATTACGCCAACCCCGATGCCCCCAAAGGCGGACACATCACAATGGCGGCGATCGGCACATTCGACACCTTGAACCCCTACTCGATCAAAGGCAAAGCCGCCCTCGGCCTCAACCTTGTCTATGACCGCCTTATGGCGCGCGTGTGGGATGAACCCTTCACTATGTACCCGCTGATCGCGCAGAGCTATGAAATGCCCGAAGACAGATCATCGATCACATTTCACATCAACCCGAAGGCTAAATTCCATGACGGATCGCCTATCACCGTGGACGATGTCGCCTTCTCATTCGAGACCTTAAAAACGTCCGGGCGCCCCAATATGCGCAGCGTTTACAAACTTGTGAAAAGCGTTGAAATACACAAGGATAAATCCATTACCTTCTTATTTGGTGAAGGATACGACCGCGAAACCGCCCTCATCCTCGCCATGATGCCTGTCCTCTCCAAAGCCTATTGGGAGGCAAAAACATTTGACTCCACCACGCTGCACACACCGATACTAAACGGACCGTATCGTATAAAGACTATAGACCCCGGCCGCTCTATCACCTATGAGCGCGTCGAGGATTACTGGGCCAAGGACCTGCTCACCAATGTCGGTCATAACAATTTCGATGAAATCACCTATGAATATTATCGCGATGACAGCGTCGCCTTCGAAGCCTTCGCCAGCGGCGCGCTCGATCTGCGCCGTGAAGGCGATAGTGCAAAATGGCAAAACGCTTATACGTTTACATCCATTCAAAACAAAGAGGTCATCGCCGAGGCCCTGCCCCATGGCCGCCCGGAAAAAACCAAAGGCTTCATCTTTAACACCCGCCGCACCCCGTTTGACGACGCAGGCGTGCGCGAAGCCCTGAGCCTTATGCTTGACCGCCATAAGATCAACCAGCTCCTGTTCAACAACGACAAGAAATTCATCAGCTCATACTTCCCCAACTCCCCATTCGAAGCCATGGAATTTGAGATCTCGCCGGAAACCGCCACCATCGACATGCGTGCACAAATGCGCACTGCATCGCAGCTCCTGAAAGACGCAGGCTGGAGCGTTGTCAACGGCGTCCAGACAAAAGACGGCAAGCCCTTGTCTTTCGAGCTTTTAATGGAAAGCCCTGAGGACGAAAAACTCGCCCTCAACTTTGCACAAGGCCTCAAACGTCTTGGCGTTGATATGCGCGTGCGCGTCACCGATTCCGCCGATTTCATCCGCCGCCTGAACGCCTATGATTACGACATGGTGCTGCACCACTGGCAAAGCTCACTCTCCCCCGGCTCGGAACAGCTCATCTATTGGAGTTGCGAGGCCGCCAATCAGGAAGGCCGCTTTAACTTCGCGCGCATCTGCGATCCCGAAATTGACGCGCTCGCCGCGGCTGTGGCGCAGACAAAAACCCGCGAAGAACTCACGGAAACAATGCAAAAGCTTGATGCAAAGCTGCTCGAAGGCCATTACATGGTTCCGCTTTTTTACATCGGCAAAGACTTCGCCGCCTATAAATCCACCATCAAACACCCCGATACGACCCCGCTCTACGGTATGGTCCTTGAGACGTGGTGGATAGAAAGTCAGAACAAATAATATTACATTGTATGGCGCGCTCACCCTTGCTATCCTCAAAAGAAATATAAGGGTTTTTTTGAATGTCTAAGCGTCTCTGTCTTCTTCTTGGTTTGACCACTCTGGCCGCCTCTACGGCTTGCACACCCATACACAAGACAAAGAAAGCCCAATACTGGCAACGCATCAGCGCCTCTGAAAGCACATATTTACGTGGACCTAAGGCACAAGAAACCCTGAACCGCGACATCGCGCGCTGCGTCACCGAACTGCGCGAGCTTGAACGCCTTGGCCAAATTCGCGATGCAATACCGGCCAATACACAAGGCCGCGTCCTCGACCCTGACGAGCTTGAAATGGCCCGCATCGATACACCCGAGCGCAACGGTGCCCTGTATATGGAACACGGCGAGTATCAGGACTTCGAAAGCTGCATGTATTCAAATGGATGGGAACGCGCAGTGACAGTTCCATTTGACGGGCTGGAACGCGCCGACTTCAACTACACCAGAAACCATGTTGATTATAAGCCGCAGGAAAACTCACGCTATAAAGAAGAAGACGAAAATTTCGGCAATCTGAACAATTAAGCCGCTTTCAAACGCTCAAAAGACTTTTGAAGCGCGCCCTTAACCGCCTTAACGCTTAAACTTTCCATCAGGCATCCGCATGTCTGCGGGCTATAGCCTTCAAAATCAATCAGTTCATCAAACGTTTCCGGTGTGCGGATAAAATCCTGCCCGTAGGGGCGGTAGATGTGATCATAGCTTGGCCCGAACAGTCCCAGCGTCGGCACACCCGCCGCCGCCGCACAATGCATAAGCCCGGAATCATTACCGATATAAAAATCACACCGCGCAATCGCCGCTGCCGCCTCACCGGGCGACCCCTTGGCAATGCAATCAATCCGCTGGCCTTCGGGGATGCTCTCAAAAACCTTCAGCGCGTCCGCCTCTTCCCCCGGCGCGCCGAATACCGCCACGCGCGCACCCGGCATATACGCATCTGTGATATGCTCTACAATCTCGATAAACCGCTCCACCGGCCATGTCTTGCCGATCCAGTTCGCCGTCGGCCCGACACCCAGCACAGGCCCGCCCTCGGGAATAAGACTGGCCGCCTTTTCCTTTTGCGCATCCGTAAACCACAGCTTGGGCGCAGGCACATGCGCCAATTTCATCACAGCGGCATTTTGCTCCGCTTTATGCTGAGCCTTATCAATATGCCGCCCGTGAATAAATTTCTGTTTCCCAAAAATAAGCCGCGACACCGCAGAATCGCGCAAATCCACAACCATATCCCAGCGCGTGCCGATAACCTCGCGCCAAAGCTTAATCCAGTGTTTGTTATGCTTTTCTTTCTTCAGCGGAATAATCCGCTCCAACAACGGATACCCCTCAAACAACGACACTGCCAAAGGCCCGCAGGCAATTGTGACCTTGGCATCCGGATATGTCTGCTCTATATGATGAAGCAACCCGGACGATAAAACCGCATCGCCAATGCGGCTGGATGTGATAAAAAGAACTTTCATACTTAATTATTAAACCACCAAGATCATCAAGACCACCAAGTTTTTGTATTTCATCAAACAGTGTAATGAGGATATAAGATAGAATATCTTGGTGACCTTGGTGTGCTTGGTGGTAAAATTTAATGGAAAAATTTTTTGTAAAACTCAAAAACCGCGGTCTCATTCATCTTGAAGGACCCGATAGGCATGCATTCCTGCAAGGCCTCATCACCAATAACATTGAAAAACTATCGCCAACCACACCGCTTTACGCCTGCCTGCTGAATGCACAGGGAAAATTCCTGCACGATTTCTTTGTCATCGAAGGGGATAATTTCACGCTCCTGGATTGTGAAGGCGCAGAGCGCGCAAAAGACCTGCACAAACGCCTGTCCATGTATCGCCTGCGCAAAGACGTGCAAATTTCATGTGAAGAACAAAACGACGTCTATGCCGTATTCGGCACGGATGAAGGCCTGCCCGACCCCCGCCACCCTGAGATGGGTCGCCGCAGCTTCGAAAAACCCGATCTTCCCGAAAAACCCTTCGTGGAATGGGACCGCCGCCGCATAAGCCTCACCATCCCCGACGGCTCTCGCGACCTCATCCCCGAAAAATCCACCATGGATGAAGGCAACATGGATCAATTAAACGCCATCGATTACGACAAAGGCTGCTACATCGGCCAAGAACTCAC
>CAYGNI010000015.1:0-25594 GCA_964351195.1 uncultured Micavibrio sp. | reverse complement strand
TCGCAAGGCGACGTCGAAGGTTGCCCCGCCCCAGACCTCAAGCGCGTTAAACCCCGCCCCAGCATTAAGCTCCACCGTTTGCACGATGTCGTCAATGCGCATGCGCGTGGCCAGCAGCGATTGATGGGAGTCGCGCGCTGTGACTTCGTTGAACTTTACGGGTTGTGGTTTTTGAGTCTCTGCTTTGGGTGTCATGCATTTATCAAAATGCTACAAACACCGCAGAAAGCAAGTGGGAAATTTGTTTATGCAGGCACTGCTGCTAGTTCATGAGCACCAACTACTTCCACATATACTCTCAACACTGTACTATTCGCGCTTGGGCTTGGGCGAGGGATAGAGGCCCCTCCCTTACCTTTCGTTTCTGCGATCTTATTCAGTAATGCCGGAACGTGTTGCATCATTGCTACAGATGCCTGTTTTTGTGACATGCCATATGCTTTGAGTTTTCTAGGAATTGAGTCCATAAATGCCTGAATTTCTTGTCTTGCCGCTTCATGTGCTTGTTGTTGTTGTCTTCTCAGAAATTCGTGATGTGTAACGATATTGCTTTCAATCTCTGTTTTTGGCTGGCCATATTTTGATCTTTGATGGAACCCTGCTCCACCAATTTCAACTTTGTAAAACCCATCGGCATGTTTTTGAAGCTCCGCCGTCGCAAGGGCAAATCTCTCTAAATCGGCCGCGCCGATTGCAGAGGCAACGTCATATTCACGTATCTGATTGCCTTGTTTGAATACATAGTCTTTGGCTGGTGGTCTGAGATAAGCCGGCCATTCAGGAGTTTGCTGGGGTTTGGGTTGCTTGTGCACATTTTTTATTACAGCAGCAGATTCTTTTGCACGGCCAATAACTCTTTCACACCTTATCTCTTCAAAGTGTCTTGCTAAATTACTTTGACCACTGCGGATCATAACCTCATCAAAACCTTGCTCACCAAACATTGCGGCTTGCGTCACATCAGCCTGTGTTGGATTTTTGTATCCAGCCTCTTCGATTTTCCTGCGTGTTACTTCCATCAATTGCGGGAGTTCTTCTGGCGATACGAAAGGCTCGATTTTATCAAGGCCACGCTCTTGTAAAGCAAGGCTTACAAGTTGAGGAGATGCTGACTGTGGGACAGGGCCCAGCCCTCCCGATAGGTAGTGAGCCGCATTTTCATGTAATTGCGAAAATGGCCTGTACTCACCGGTTTTATCCCTGCGCCACACACCTGAGATATCTTTTCGCAATCTTGCTTCAAGGCCAGCCTGTTCATCCATTGTTTTTTGATAAGGCGTAACGCTTGTAGGGTAACCAAAGAGTGCTTTTACATCAGCCTCGATTTCAGCGACTAAACCTAACGCCTCATCTTCATCTTTGAGTTCATACATTCCTTTTACAGTTCCAAGAATACCCATGCCTTTAATAGCTGCCATTGCACCACCGGCCATTCCTGCTTCATAACAAGCATCCCATGCCTCTTTGCTATATCTAACTTCGGATGTGCTGTAACGATGGCGGGCTGCGTATTGGTTGTCGAAATCACTTGCTTCAAGGCTTTCATCATATTTACCTGCTCGTTCTCGGACGGCTTGAATTGGGGATTCAGCAAACATTTGCTGAATGCGCCAAATTGGCGGCTGTGCTGTTCCTGATGCCATCGGGCGTGGGAGCACATCAAATATTATTGAAGCATTTGCTTCTGCGGCCGCTAATCCACCGAAGTAATATATGGCATCTGCCATCCCGTGATTATCGTGTGTGTGCAGTGTTATTTCTTGCCCTGGAAACTCTTCAGCAACGCGCTTGACCAGCTCATACACAAATTCAGGATCAACTTTCCCGCTGGCATTTTTAAGATATATGCCTGCATCTGCACCCATCGAGGCCTGTTGCTGAAGTGCTTCTATACACCCTTCAACCGTAATATTTGGATTATCCTCAATACATACTACTTTTGGTGCTCTGATATTATAGCCCTTTGCACGCGCTTTTTGGACAGCTTTAAAAACGCCCTCTTGAGCAGGTGCAAAGTTTAATCCATGGAAATTCGTCACTACGTTCAAGCCACGGACGGCCAATTCCTCGATCACTGCGTCTATAACATCTTGAGGACTGCGCTTATATGCAACAAGGCAATCACCTCTGATAAGAGCACTGGTTGTAACGTCTTGAAAATGCGCAAATAGTTTTGAATTTTCTCCCCATGCATCACGGCCTTTTTTGAGAAAAAGATCCATAAAAGTGCCGCCGGAAATCTGATATTCATTATAGCCCGCATCCAGCGTGTGGATAAGCATTTCTATAATTTCATCAGCTGAAAGATTTGTTCCTTGATTGGATTGCACACCGTCACGTAGAACGTTGTTATATCTAAATTCTTGGGGAGCGGCATCTAATGGCATTTTTTATTCCTTACTCTACTCACAAAAACGTTCATGCTTTATGAATGTATTTTAAAACATTTTACTTATTACTTATGAAAATGAATGAAAGTGATACAAAAGTACCAATCTTTTGTCAAAACTTTATTTTGCTGCGGTGAACAAAATGTGAGTGGCCTATAGGTCTTCCTTCCAGCGCAAAACAGGCTGGCGGGCGGCTTTGACCTCATCGAGGCGGCGACGCGGAGATGAATGCGGGAAGCTGTGGTAGTGTTCTTCCGCATTGCTCATATTGGCTGCATCACTCGCGATGTCCTTCATCACGGTGATGAAGCGGTCCATGGAATCCTTGCTTTCGGTTTCTGTCGGCTCGATCAACATTGTGCCCGGCAAAACCAGCGGGAAGTAAACGGTCATCGGGTGGAAGCCGCGCTCGATCAACGCTTTTGCAATGTCGAGGGTTTGCACGCCTTTGGCCTTTTGGATTTTGTCAGTCAGCAAGGCTTCGTGCATACACGGGCCTTGATCGGCATAGGGGGCGTTATAGTCGTTTTCGAGCATGCGCAGGATGTAATTGGCGTTCAGGACCGCATCTTCGGACACGCGTTTGAGGCCGTCCGCACCATGCGAGAGCATATAGGTGAGCGCGCGCACGAACATGCCGAACTGTCCTTGATACCCTTTAAGACGACCGAGCGTTTCGGGGCGATCTTCTTCCCATTCCAGCTTATAATGATCATCGCCGTGTTTGAGTACAGTGGGCACAGGCATATAAGGTGCCAGTTCTTCGGTCACACAAATGGGGCCTGAACCGGGGCCGCCGCCGCCATGGGGGGTGGAGAATGTTTTGTGCAGGTTGATATGCATAACGTCCACGCCGAAATCGCCAGGGCGGATTTTACCCACCAGCGCGTTGAAGTTCGCGCCGTCGCAGTAGAAATAGCCGCCCGCTTCGTGCAACAATTCTGAAATTTCCAGGATATCGGTTTCGAACAACCCGCAAGTATTGGGGTTTGTGACCATCATACCGGCGACTTCCGCACCATCTTCGCTTTGCGCGTAGAGGGCTTCTTTAAAGCTTTCGACTGTCACGCGGCCCGTGTTGTTCGTGGGGATATTGCGCACCGTAAAGCCGCAGGTAATGGCCGTTGCAGGGTTCGTACCATGGGCGGAATCCGGAATCAGGACAACGGTTTTATGTTTGTTGCCGTTCATTTCATGGGCGCGGCGAATGGTCATCATCCCCGCAAGCTCGCCATGTGCCCCCGCAGCCGGGGCGAGGCAAACGCCCGGCAGATTGGTCAGCTCCGCCAGCCAATGTTGAAGATCATACATCAAAGCCAATGCGCCCTGGGTTGTGCTTTCAGGCTGCATCGGGTGGAGGTGGGCGAAGCCGGGGATGCGCGCGACTTTTTCGTTGAGGCGCGGGTTGTGCTTCATGGTGCAAGACCCCAGCGGGAAGAAGCCGTGATCGATGGAGTAATTCCATGTGCTCATACGCACAAAGTGGCGCAGGGCTTGCGGTTCGGAAACCTGCGGCAGGCCGATCTCTTCACGTGCATTTTGCCCTGTGCGCAAAGGCGTGCCTGCGGCGGCCGGCAGATCAACGCCCGGCGTATCGCTGCGCTCTTTTTCCCAGAGCAGGTTTTCTTCGTAATGCAGGGCGCGGTTGCCGTCGAAGAGATCGTTATCGTTGCTGTTGTTCATAGGGGCGTCTTCCAATTTTAAATCTGCACTCATGCCAGCACCTCCTTCAGGGCCTCGGTGAAGGCAGTGATGTCTTCGTCTTTTGTCATTTCGGTGGCGCAGACGAGGAGCTGGTTATCCTTTGCTGCGTATCCCGCGATAATGCCTTTTTTCGCAAGGGCTTCGACGATGTCCTTGGAAGGCTTCGGCAGCGCAATTGTAAATTCGTTGAAGAAGTTTTCGGTGAGCAGTTTCACGCCGTCGACCGCGCTCAGCGCGTCTGCTGTTTTACACGCCGCCTCGTGGTTGAGGCGGGCGAGCTGTTTGAAACCATCTTCGCCCAGCAGGCTCATATGCACCGTAAAGGCCAGCGCGCAAAGCCCCTGGTTTGTACAGATGTTCGATGTCGCTTTGTCGCGGCGGATATGCTGTTCACGCGTGTTGAGGGTCAGCACGAAACCGCGCTTACCGTCCGCGTCCTCGGTAATTCCGCACAAGCGGCCCGGCATTTGACGGACATATTTTTCACGGCAGGCAAAGAAGCCCAGATACGGCCCGCCATAGCTGAGCGCGACGCCGATGCTTTGCGCTTCGCCGCATACGATGTCGGCGCAGGCCGGGGCAGGCAAAAGACCGAGCGACAGGATTTCTGTCACGACAACAATGAGCAGCGCACCGGTTTCATCACATTGTTTACGAAGCGTATCGTATTTGTGTGGATTGCCATAGAAATCAGGGGATTGGATGATCACACAGGCTGAATTTTCATCGGGCTCGCCCTCTGTGACCTCAATGTCATCGAAGTTGCTCATGTAAGACTTTAAGACTGCCACGTAATCAGGGTGGAGCGCATTGCCAATCCTGATTTGGCGGCGCTTTGTGATGCGCATGGCCATCAATGCGGCTTCGGTTGTAGCGGTGGCGCCATCGTAAAGGGATGCGTTGGCGATATCCTGACCTGTAAGCTGTGCGATAAAGGTTTGATATTCAAAGATCATCTGCAATGTGCCTTGCGCGATTTCCGGCTGATACGGGGTATAGGCCGTCAGGTACTCAGAGCGCTGGATGATGTAATCCACGCTCGCCGGGATATGGTGGTAATACGCGCCCGCCCCTAAAAAGAACGGCCCCGCACTGGCGGCATGGTTTTGGTTGGCGTAACCCTGCATGATCCGCTCGACCTCAAGTTCACCTTTATGGTCAGGCAGGCTGGCTTTTCCGTCAATAAACGCTTGCGCCGGAACATCAACATAAAGGTCATCGATGCTCTTGGCACCAATGATCTCGAGCATCTCATCGCGAGATTTCTGGGTCTGTGGTAAGTATCGCATATATGTCCCTTAGCGGATTTTCGCGTGAAAATCCAGCCCTTATCGTTATGGTTAATTGACTTTAATCCAATCCCGCGATGTACTCGTCGTATTTGGCCTGGTCCATAAGATCGCTGAGCTGCGCGGCGTCGGCGATTTTGATTTTGGCTATCCAGCCGCCATCGGCCAAAGGTTTGGCCAGCAATTCCAGATCATTGGCGATATTATCGTTGGCTTCAACGACTTCTCCGTCCACGGGAGAATAGACTTCAGCTGCGGTTTTGACGGATTCGACAACCGCGAATTCGTCGCCTTTGGAGACTTGCTTGCCGATTTCGGGAAGCTCGACGAAGACCAAATCGCCCAGCGCGTCTTGCGCATATTTTGTAATGCCAACCCAGGCTGTGTCGCCATCGACATAGACGGCCTCGTGATCTTGTGTGAATTTCAATTCTGCCATTTTATTTCCTTTCTTCTATTTGTCATCCTGAAGACCTTTAGGTCTGAAGGATCTGTTGTGTTTGAGTTTTATTAGATCCTTCAGCGCAAGCGCTTCAGGATGACATTCAATTTCATGCTGCCTTTTTCTTCATGGATTTGGTTTTTGCCGGGATAAAGGGCATGGATGCGACCTGCGCGGCGAGGTTTTTGCCGCGCACATTCACGTTAATTTTGGTGCCGGGTTCAGCCAGATCGGCATTGATATAGCCGATACCGATGGATTCCTTGAGGCTTGGTGAAAAGCCGCCAGAGGTCAAATGTCCGATTTTCTCGTCCGCGTCATTACGGATTTCCGCGCCTTCGCGGGCCACGCCTTTGTCGGTCAGCTTAATGCCAACAAGCTTTTGCGGTGTGCCTTCAGCGAGTTCTTTTTGGATGCGGTCATAGCCGAAATAGCCTTCGGTCTTTTTGCTCATCACCCATGTCAGCCCGGCCTCGACGGGGGAGGTTTCGGCGTTAATTTCGTGACCATAAAGCGCGTAGCCCATTTCAAGGCGCAAGGAATCGCGCGCGGCGAGACCTACAGGTTTGGCTTCGGGATGATTTAAAAGTTCGTTCCAGATATCTTCTGCGACCGCATTTGGCACGCTTAACTCAAAGCCGTCTTCGCCTGTATAACCCACGCGGCTGACGAACATTGGCTCGAAATTCGGCGCTTGTGTTTCCATGAGGTGCATATAGGGCAGATCATGCGCTTCGATCTCCAGGATTTCATGCAAGATGCGCTCGGCCCAATTGCCCTGAATGGCGATGAGGGCGCGGTCTTGCATATAATTCAGTTTAATTCCGGCGGGCAGCTGGCTTTTGATCCATTCGATGTCTTTGTCCTTACAGCCCGCATTGATGACGGCAAAGAACTTATCATCCTCAAGGCGCGTAATGATCAGATCATCGATAATGCCGCCCTGCTCATTCAACAAAACGGTGTATTGGGCGCGGCCATGGGCTTTAGGCTGGAACGCGGACGGGGTGAGTTTTTCAAGAAATTCAGCGATGCCGGGACCTTCAAGGGTGATCTGCCCCATATGCGAAACATCAAACAGGCCGCAATGGCTGCGTGTCCATTCATGCTCCTTGATCACACCTTCGCCATAATAGAGCGGCATGTCATAGCCGGCGAATTCACCCATTTTTGCACCCGCTTCGAGATGCGCTTTATGCAATGCAGTTTCTTTGAGCATAGACGTCCTTTGTTTATCAATTCTGTATGATGAGCGTTAGCTTAATCAGTGAAAACATGAGAGTCTAGAGGCATTTGCACCATTTGAGTATTCACAGGCTTTAAAAATAGTGATACATGCTCTTAGCATGATGGACAAATCCTCTTCAGCCCCCCTGCCGCCTTTGTTATGGCTCGTCATTCCGCTTCTGATTGTGGTGGGGCAAATCTGTATTGAACTGTTTGTGCCACAAGAATACATCGGCGCGCTGCATTCCGAATGGGGGCCGCACGAGACATTGCAGTTTGTTATCGCTGCGATCGCACTTGTTTATTCTTTTAGATGCCTGTTCTTGCTCGTACCGCAGAAGCAGCCGCTTTTGATTGGCTGGGTTACGTGTTTTTGCCTTGGCTGCGCGTATATTGCGGGGGAGGAAATCAGCTGGGGGCAGCATGTGTTTGAGTGGGGCACGCCAGAATTCTGGTCCATCGTTAATGACCAAAACGAAACAAATTTGCACAACACATCAAGCTGGCTGGATCAAAAGCCACGTCTTATTTTGATGCTTGGGGTGATTGTCGGCGGGCTGATTATTCCGTTTATGGACAGGTTTAAGCCCAGTCTTTTACCACAAAAATTTGCGATCATTTTTCCGCCCGCCGTTTTGGGGGTTACGGCTGCGTTGGCTGTTGCAACCAAAATTCTGGACAAGATCAATAAGGTTACGCCGGACATTATTCTTCTCTCACGTGGGAGCGAGGTTGAGGAGCTGTTCCTGTTTTATTTTGTTTTGCTGTATTTGATGGTGTTGTACAAACGCATCAAAGCGCGTTATGCAGAATAAGCGTCGACCAATCTTTGATTTTTAGATGGTGCTTTAATTCCATGCCTTGGGCCTCATAGGCTTTGATCACATCATCGGCCTGTTCGTTTAAAATTCCCGATAAAATCACATAGCCATTTTCATCGCAGGTCTGGGTGAGATCTGCAGCCATGTCTTTGAGCGGTCCGGCGAGGATATTGGCGATGATAAGCTCATAAGGTTTTTTATCCTGCACCAGCGGTGTGTTAAACCCATCGCCGCAGGCCGAGACGATATTTCCCGGCCCCATGGGGACTTTGTTTTGGGCACAGTGGCGATCGGTGACACGCACGGCTTCGGGGTCGTTATCGACAGCGAGGACAGGAGTTTTCCAGAGCTTCCAGGCGGCGATGGCGAGTATACCGCTGCCTGTCCCCATATCGAGGACATTCCACGGGCATAAACCTTGATCCTTAAGGATCACCATTGCCTCAAGACAGCCAGCCGTTGTGCCATGCTCGCCAGAGCCGAAAGCAGTGGCCGCATCGATTTGCAGCCCCAGCTTGTCGTCCGGCACGGCGCCTTCGTGGTGGGAGCCGTATATGAAGAACGGGCCGACTTCAAAGGCCGGGAATTGTTTGTAGGAATAGCTCAGCCAATCCTGCTCTTCCGGCAAAGCTTCGATTTCGATGTCGATGGGTGATGGCAGGGAGACTTCATAGATACCAGCGTTGAGGACGATTTTGTTTTTAAGGTCCTGTGTCTCGGGCGAAGATTCGAACATCCACTCCACAGTCCAGGGGGATTTTTCGTTGTTCTCATCCCTTAAAGCGGAAAAGGCGAGCGGCTCAATCCCCTCGCCCAATCTGGCAATTTCTATTTCGTTATAAGATGCGGGCAACCGGAGTTTAGCTGTGTACACGAAGAATAGCCTTTCTTTATGTGCCTTCCCTGCGAAAGCAGGGATCTTAAGCTATATCGGGCAAAGATTCCCGCTTACGCGGGAAAAGCATTGGGATGTGGGGCTTTTAAGAGTCTTTGTCTTTATCGGTACTGATATCGACATCGCCTTCGAGTCCTTCCAGATCATCATCATCCTCAAGATCGTCATCATCTTCAAGATCATCGAGATCAAGGTCGGCATCGGCGACATCATCTTCATCATCGTCGCTGTCGTCATCTTCGGCGTCTTCAAGGCTCACAACGTCTGTGTCATCGGCGACATCATTCTCTTCTTCGTCCTCATCGTTGACGGCATTTTTCGCTGTCTTTTCCTCCACCTGTCCTTCGGTCGCAATCGCGCTTCGTGATCTGCGGGTCTTAACCTTGATCTCGCCGGTGAATTCCGTTTCGCATGACGGGCATATAATCGGACGTTTATTCATGTCGTAAAAACGCGTTCCGCATGCCGCGCAGATTCGCTTTAATCCTCGTGGGTCTGTAATAGCCTGAGCAGCTTTGGCCATTGTGGTCTCTCCTTATAAATTAATCTTTGTGATATTGAATTCCGTAGCTCCCGAATTGCCTGATTTTTGGGGGAGTGTCAAATGAAAATATGGGCATTTTTATGTGCGCTTTTGTGCATGCACGTGGAAAGCCCTCGACCCCAAACTTATATCCTTGTAAGATAAAGAAATTTTAAGACTTATCTGCGTAAAATCTAATATTCGAGAAACACTACTTTGGAAGGCAAAGATCATGCAAACACCCGTTGTCATTTGTGGCTTTAAACGCTCCCCTATGCATTTCGCGAATAAGGGCGATTTGGCCAAGGTCCGCCCCGATGATATGGCCGCAGAAGTGGTTAAAGCTTTGGTGGCACAAACGGGTGTTCGTGTTGATGATATCGAAGATCTCATCATGGGGTGTGCGTTCCCCGAAGCCGAGCAAGGTTTCAACATTGCCAAACTTGTGGCGCAACATGCGGGCCTTCCCGATAGTGTTGCGGGCGTTACGATCAACCGGTTTTGCGGCTCTTCCATGACGGGTATTCACATGGCTGCGGGCGCGATTAATGCCGGCGCGGGTGATGTTTTTATTGCTGCGGGCGTTGAGAGCATGTCACGCATCCCGATGGGCGGGTTTAACCCCATGCCAAATCCCGCTTTATATGAGAAATATCCTCAAGCCTATATAGGTATGGGCGAAACAGCCGAGAATTTGGCCAAAAAATATGACATCAAGCGCGAATCACAGGAGGAATTTGCTGTTTCCTCTCATCACAAGGCTGCAAAAGCCGCCGAAAGCGGGAAGTTTGATGATGAAATCGTGGCGATCGGCGATGTGAAAACGGACGGCACGATCCGCCCGGATTCTTCTGTGGAGAAGCTGGCGGAATTAAAACCTGCTTTCCTTGAGGATGGCAGCGTGACGGCGGCGACGTCTTCACCACTGACGGATGGATCGGCAGCCGTGCTTGTGTGCTCTGAAGAATATGCGGATAAGCACAAATTGCCAAAGCTGGCGCGCATTAAAAGCATAGCTGTTGCGGGTTGCGCGGCGGAAATTATGGGGATCGGCCCCGTTCCGGCGACGCAAAAAGCATTAGAGCGCGCGGGGCTGAAACTCGATGACATTGACATTATTGAACTGAACGAAGCGTTTGCGGCGCAAGGCCTGTCGGTTCTTAAAGAGCTGGGTGCGGATATCGCCAAGGTTAATCTGGATGGCGGCGCGATCGCGCTGGGGCATCCTTTGGGGACATCGGGTGCGCGGATTACCGGGAAGGCCGCCAGTCTTTTGGCGCGCGAGAAAAAGAAATATGCGCTGGCGACGATGTGTATCGGCGGCGGGCAAGGCGTTGCAACCATTTTGGAGGCGATTTAGGGGATGAAATTTTTCCTGAAGGCGTTCGTTCTTGTTCTTTGTGCCAGCCCGGCTGTAGCACAAAGTAACGCCAGCACTCTTGAGGGCTATATGAGGCAAGAAAAGAACGCTTGGGCGCTAGCCTATGCGCATTATGGTGCAGAATGTCTTAAAGATTTAGACGGCGGGGAGCTGGTTCCTCCTGGTATGGCTGTCGACACCATGAACTGTTACATCAGGAAGATAAATGAATATGTCATGCCTAGCTCTCTGACCAAAGATGAGGTGAATGTTCTAATCGATGCGTGGTTTCAAAATGCGTTAGACCATCAAAACGGCGTTATTGATGGTGAAAGTAGTGAGAAAAAGAGCGTCATACATTGGGAAGAGTATGTCCAAAGCAGAGATAAGAAGCTGAAAGAGATTTTTAAATGATGGAAGATACTGCACTTATTCAACAACGTAATGCCCGCGTCGAAGTGGATAAAGCTTGGGAAAGATCTCTTACGCGCCGCGGATTGATTGCGATTGCAACCTATGTGGTTATCGGGGGTTATTTATCATTTTTGGGGATTGAAGGTGCGTGGCTGCATGCTGTTGTTCCGGCAGTGGCTTATATTTTATCAACGCTGTGTCTTTCACAAATTAAGCCGTTATGGGTTGAAAATATTTACAGGAAAAAAGAGGTGTCTTCATGACAGACATACAAAAAGTAGCAGTTATCGGATCGGGCGTAATGGGCAGCGGGATTGCCGCGCAGCTCACCAATGCCGGAATTCCGGTCGTACTTTTGGATATTAAGGTTGAGGGCAAGGACCTCGCCGCCGATGCCGTGGCGAAGATGCTAAAAGCTGACCCTGCCCCGTTTATGCGCAAAAGCAATGCGAAAATGATTACGACCGGGACGATTGATGATGACCTGGATCTGATCAAGGATTGCGATTGGATCATCGAGGTTGTTCTTGAGAAATTAGAGGTCAAGCACGCGACTTATCAAAAGATCGAAAAGGCGCGCAAGAAGGGCTCGATTGTCAGCTCGAACACGTCGACCATACCGCTGCATAAATTGATCGAAGGGCAACCGGACAGCTTTGCCAAAGATTTCATGATTACGCATTTCTTTAACCCGCCGCGTTATATGCGGTTGCTAGAGCTTATTGTCGGTCCTAAAACCGATAAGAAAGCCGCCGAAACCATTCGCGAGATTTGCGATGTCCAATTGGGTAAAGGCGTGGTGGAGTGTAACGATACACCTGGCTTTATTGCCAATCGCCTTGGCGTGTTCTGGCTGACGGCGGGTGTGAATGAAGCCATTAAGCAAGGGATATCGATTGAATTGGCCGATGCGGTCATGTCAAAGCCCGTGGGCATTCCCAAGACGGGTGTCTTCGGCCTGATCGATCTGGTCGGGATTGATTTGATGCCCAAGCTTTCGGAAAGCTTGCTTTCTACGCTTCCGGATGATGATCTGTATCGCGATACATTCGTTGATTATTCTTTCGTGCATCAAATGATTGATGCGGGTTATACGGGCCGCAAAGGTAAGGGCGGGTTTTACCGCCTTAACCCCGACGCCCCCAAAGGCGTGAAAGAAAAACAGGCCGTTGATCTTGGCGCGTTAAACGACCCGGAAGGCGCGGTTATCAGCCCGTTTGAAGAAACGAGCAGCTATATCAAATCAGAGAAAAAGACGGCCGGCAACGACCCGGCCGTTGCGGCGGGGAAATCGGGCCTGCGCGCCGTTGTGGAAACGGAAAGTCCGGGCGGAAAATATGCCTGGGCTGTTTTGCGCGATACGCTTCGCTATGCGGCGCAGTTGGTCGGTGAAATTGCCGACACTGTGTTTGACATCGATGAAGGCATGAAGCTCGGTTATAACTGGAAACAGGGCCCGTTCGAGATGATCGATGCGCTGGGGCCGGAATGGTTCGCGGCCAAGCTTGTGGAAGAGGGGCTGCCTGTGCCTGATATTCTCAACAAGGTTGGTGAGGGTACATTCTATACTATCGAAAAGGGCCAAATTCGGTATTTCGGGACAGATGCCAAATATCATGATGTCGTCCGGCCCGATGGCGTTTTGCTTTTGCGCGATATCAAGCTTTCTGCCGAGCCGGTAATGAAGAACGGCTCTGCGTCAGTATGGGATATCGGAGACGGCGTTTTATGCTTTGAAAAGACGTCGAAAATGAACACGTTTGATGAGCAGATCTTTGAGATGCTGGTCAAGGCGCAGAAGATGATTGAAGGCTCAGATGATTATAAAGCGCTTGTGATTTATAACGAGGCTTCGCATTTCTCTGCGGGGGCGAATTTGGGCCTTGCGATGTTCATGATTAATATCGCGATGTATCCGCAAGTTGAAGAATTCGTCGCCACCGGGCAGCGTGTGTTTATGGGCCTCAAATTTGCGCCTTTCCCCGTTGTCAGTGCACCTTCGGGCATGGCCTTAGGTGGCGGGTGCGAAATTCTGCTGTCTTCGGACGCGGTGCAGGCGCATGCCGAAACCTATACCGGCCTTGTTGAAGTTGGCGTCGGGCTGATCCCCGGTTGGGGCGGGTGTAAGGAAATGCTCCTGCGATTCCAAGAGCGTGAGAAAAAAGAATATCAGACAAAAATCGAAAAATTTGGACGCGATGCATTGTGGTTTTCGCCGCCGACAACACCAATGGGCGCAACCCGCAAAGCGTTTGAAACGATTGGCGTTGCCACGGTTGCGAAATCCGCGCAGGAAGCCGTTGATATCGGATATTTCCGCAAGACAGACGGTATCACCATGAACCGCGACCGCTTGCTGTATGACGCGAAACAGCGTGCCTTAGAGATGGCGAAGGATTACACGCCGCCTGAAAAGGCCGAGAATATCCGCTTGCCAGGCGCAGGCGGGAAAACCGCGCTTGATCTTGCGGTCTCCGACCTTCGCAAATCCGGCAAGGCAACGCCCTATGATGTGGTGGTATCCGATCGCCTTGCCAACGTGCTGTCGGGCGGCAAGCATGATTATACCGAACCCTTAAGCGAAGATGATTTGCTGAAACTCGAGCTCGCGGAATTCATGCACCTCCTGCATAACGAAGGCACCTTCGCCCGCATCGAACATATGCTTGAAAAAGGTAAACCGCTGAGAAACTGATGAATGAAGCGATCGACATTTATTGTGAACGGCTGGAACCCGGGTTATGGGCGGAGCCGCTCAATGCGCTGACCAATCTGGCGTTTTTTGTGGCGGGGTATTTTGCCCTGCGGCTGGCGCGGGAACGAGGGGCGCTGCAATGGCCTTCTATTACACTCATTGCCCTTATTTTTGCGATGGGTGTGGGGAGCACGCTGTTCCACACATTCGCCAATGTCTGGTCGATGCTGAGCGATGTTTTGCCAATTTTGACCTTCCAGATTGTGTTTATCACGGTGTATGCGCAGCGGATTATAGGGATGAAGACCTTACATACCCTGCCCTTGCTGGCGGTGTTTTTTGGGTTGATGTGGGGGAGTATGCAGCTGCCGCGGGAATTTTTGAACGGGACGATGGAATATGCGCCCGCGCTCATTTTCGTGACCGCGTTTGGGATCTGGCACTGGTTTCACGCCACGCATGAAAAAGGCGGCCTGTTGTTGGCCGCCATTGTCTTTGTGGTTTCCATGAGCCTGCGATCCGTGGATATGCAGCTCTGCGCCGCATGGCCGTTTGGAACGCATTTCGCTTGGCACATCTTAAATGCCCTCGTGCTTTATCTCAGCGCGCGGGCATTTGTGATGAATATTAGCAGAACCACCTAAGCTAAAGCGTCGGGCACTCTCATCGGAGCTTCGCCACCGTCTAATTCATCTACATGGCTCGTGATAGCAGCAGGATCTGGTAATCTACCTTCGCTGTAGGCGGCAAACAAAGCCCCCTCATTTACTGGCTGCGACAAATCAATGCCTGCCTCTTTAGCTGCTTTTAAAAACCTGTCAATATTTGGGCTTCTTGTTCCAACTTCATGTCTTGCCATCGTATTTCTCCTGTTCAAAAAATTTTAATGTTTATGCCAGATTATTTTACTAAGTGCAATAAAATTATTATGAAAATTATAAAACTCTCATTTTATTATATAAAATCCCATCTATTGTTCACTTCTTTTTAAACATTCTGGCGTATTCTCTAATCATGTTTTGGGGAAAGAAAAATAAGTCCAAATCGGACAAACGGAACAATAAGAGTTGTGTGGGGAAGAAAGACGGGAGTGGTCAGAGCCTAGCGGGGGACGCTTTGCGTGCGCAAGCTCTGGCCAACGCCCGCGCCGCACGCGAACGCATCGGCGATGAGACCATCCAGAAAATTGCGGAAGCTATGGCGAAAAAAGAGAATTCGCCCATGGAAAAGGCCAAACGTCAGCTTGAAAGCGCGGATACGGACCGCGTTCTGGGTGAGCTGAAATGGATGCTGGATAACAAAGACGCCTGATTTCACTCGATAAATTCATAAAATCCATCGAAATTTAACCTTTTTGGGCTATATTATTAGTCTAAGCAAAGAGGAGAGCCTATGCCTGTTTACAATCCCCCTGCCGAGAATATTAAATTCATTTTGCATGACGTGTTGAACGCGGCGCAATTATCGGAATTGCCCGGTTATGAGGACGTGTCCGACGATCTGATTGATCAGATTATCGAAGAAGGCGGGAAGATTTGCGAAGAGGTTTTATTTCCGCTCAACCAATCGGGCGACCAGGAAGGCTGCACATACGAAAACGGCGTTGTGCGCACGCCCAAAGGTTTTAAAGAAGCCTATGATACATTCTCCGAAGGCGGCTGGTGCGGCGTGAGCGCGGACCCGGAATATGGCGGCATGGGTATGCCGGTGCTGTTGAACACCGTGATGCAGGAAATGATTTGCTCGGCCAATATGAGCTTCGGGATGTATCCCGGTCTTTCGCAGGGCGCGTATGAGGCGCTGCATCAATTCGGGACCGATGCGCAAAAGGCGCTGTATCTGCCCAAGCTGATCGAAGGGGTTTGGTCGGGGACGATGAATTTGACCGAGCCGCATTGCGGGACCGACCTTGGCCTTATCAAGACAAAGGCCGAGCCAAATGATGACGGGTCTTATCAGATTACAGGCACGAAGATTTTCATTTCTGCGGGTGAGCATGATTTAACCGAAAATATTGTCCATCTCGTGCTGGCGAAATTGCCGGATGCGCCGGAAGGGGCGAAGGGGATTTCCCTGTTTGTTGTGCCGAAATTTATGGTGAACGAGGATGGAAGCGTGGGTGAGCGCAACGGTGTGCGCTGTGGGTCGATCGAACATAAAATGGGGATTCATGCCAATTCCACCTGCGTGATGAATTTTGATGATGCGTGGGGGCAACTTGTCGGTGAACCGCATAAGGGCCTCAAAGCCATGTTCGTCATGATGAATGCCGCGCGTCTTGGCGTGGGTATGCAGGGCCTGGGCATCTGCGAAGTTGCTTACCAGAATGGCTTGGCTTACGCGAAGGATCGCCTGCAAATGCGCTCCCTTACGGGCGCAAAAGAACCCGATAAACCTGCCGATCCGATTATCGTGCATCCCGATGTGCGCCGTATGCTTTTGAAATCCAAGGCTGTGACCGAGGGCGGGCGGGCGCTGGCGTATCTTACGGGGATGAACCTTGATATTTCTCATAAACATCCCGATGCGGCCAAACGTCAGGAGGCTGACGATCTCGTTGCGCTATTGACGCCGATTGTGAAGGCGTATCTGACCGATATGGGGACCGAGATCGGGAATGAATGTCTGCAGGTCTATGGCGGGCACGGCTATATCGCCGAATGGGGCATGGAGCAATATGTGCGCGACGCACGGATTGCGCAGATTTATGAGGGGACGAACGGTATTCAGGCACTCGACCTTGTAGGCCGCAAGATGGGTCAAGGGTTCGGGCGGTTATTGCGCCGGTTCTTCCATCCTGTACAAACGTTTATCGAGGAAAACCAAGCCGATGAGGGTATGCAGGAATTTATCTTCCCGCTGGCGAAGTCTTTTGCCAAGTTGCAGCAGGCCACAGCCATGATTGCGCAAAAGGGGCTGAAGAACCCCGATGAGGCCGGAGCGGCGTCTTCTGATTATTTGCGCCAATTTGCGCTCGTCGCGCTGGCCTATATGTGGTGCTTGATGGTGAAAGCGGCAAAGGAAAAACTAAAAGCGGGCGAAGGCGACGCGGAGTTTTATGAAAGCAAGATCAAAACCGGGCGGTTCTTTATGCAGCGCATGCTCCCCGAAGCCGACGGCCGCTTTAAAATGGTGCTTGCCGGGGCGTCATCGTTGATGGATCTCGACGCGAGCGGGTTTTAGCGACCCTTTTACTACTGCCCGCTTGCTGCTTTTGCCTTCGCCAGCTCTGCGCGGAGTGCCGCCAATTCACGCTCCAGTGCCGATAGGCGCGCCAGTTGCTCTCGTGATGTGACTTCGGGATCGAAGAGCATAGCTTCGAGCTCCTTTTTCTCCATCTCATGCTGGGCGCGTTCTTTTTGAATTTGCAACCCAAGAGACTTATTCTGCCGCTCGGCTTCATTGTAAAGCATCGTCGCTTTTTCCAGGTTCCAGTTTTCGGAAGAAATCGACATGCGTTCTTTCTCGCCTTCACGTAAGGACGCGTTCAGCTCATCGTTCAGAGCTTTGTTTTCTGCCATAAGAGCATCAATCTTTTGCTCCAGCGTTGCGATGCGGGCCAGATCGGCGGCACTGTAACCACGCTCGGCAGCGGAGCGTTCTACATTCGTCATATCGAACTCAGCTGTGGTGGTTTCTTTTGTAACTTTCATGGATGGCGTTTGGGAAGTGACCTTTTGGGCAGGCTCGTCCAGCATGTCTTCCGTGGTGACTCTAGGCGGTGTTACTGGTTTTTCATCTTCCATGTCAACAATCAGCGGTTCAGCCGTAGGCTCAGGCATGATGGGTTCAGCCGCTTCAATGGTTGCGACCTCTCTTGGCTCCTCGATCATTGTGACTTCGATCTCTTCCATTGCCGGCGGCGTCATTTCCGTCCCTGGCATGTCCGCTTCTGTCAGTTCAGACTCTGTTATGGGCGCAGGTGCGGGAGCTGCCATTTGCTTTTGCGCAAACATTTGCTTCACAATGTCTGGCGCGTCATCAGGTAGAGTGACACCTGTATTTGTTGTTATAGATGTAGGCGCGGCGGCTTCCACTAAGGGCTCAGGAACAGGCGTCACTTCAACCTCTACTGTTTCAGGCTCAGCGATCGGTGCCTCTTCTACTTTGGTGATAATCTCTTCGGGGATTTCCAATCCATCGGGCTTAGCGTCAGGGCGCTCAGCAGATGTCACCATATCGTCCAAATCAGGGTTGGCGATGACGATCGGTTCTCTTTCGATAGGCTCTGGGCGAGCAACGGGTTGATTGTCGATGGCGGCGAGTTCGGGGTTTGATTCAAGCTGGCGTGCCAGTTGGTCTGACAGGCGAACGTGCGATTGATTGCCTTCGGGCATTTTGGCGACAGGGGGAGCCATATCTGCGTCCGTGAGCTCGACTTTGATATCTTCTTCGATGACCGGTGTGGGCGCAGGCTCCTCAGCAACAGGGGGCGGTGCCGGCGGGATGATTTCCTCGACGTCCACTAAACCGGCTTCCTGTTGTTCCATTTCGATGGACTCATTGATCATGAATTCCTGCTCTATCGCGGTTTTTTGCTCATCAGACAGGCGCACAACGATGGTTTCTTCATTGGTATCCGCAGGGGTGGCGGAAGGCGCGTCGACAGGCGCAGGCGGCGTGACCGGCGGGAGAGCCGTCACCATCTGTGTTTGTGATTGCGGCGATTGTCCGCCCATACAGCGCTCAAATTGCGCAGCAGCATCGGTAAATCCGGTCATGTAAAATCGGAAGGCGTTGCCTTCGACATCCATGTCCAGAACTGCGGCTTCGCGCATGGCTTTATAGAGTTCTTTTTGGGTTTTGACGGGTACGGCGAGAATATTTTCTTTTACGCCTTTGGCCTGGGTTTGGAACGCGGTCTTACCGGGCACGCTCATTTTCACACCATAGGTTTTATCCGCTTCGAATACGTTTTGGCGAAAATTGACGTTCAGTGCCTGGACCCAATTGCTGGCGCCTTCGAATTGCAGAATGAACCCATTATTAAATTCAGTCTGGATGATACATTCGCCCGGCGCGCCTTTGTTGCCGACTTCCCATGTTTTCACGGGCCGGAATTGCGCAGCAGGGGCTTCCTGTGCGCGGGCGGTTTGCGGAATGGCGCACAGCATGGAGCTGCCCATCACTGTCAGCCAGAAAACTTTATTTGCAGAACGATGTGTCATATCCAAAACCCTTGAGACTTTAAAAACCTTACATAACCGGTTGAAACAGCCTAGCATCGCAGTTTCGTACAGACAATCCTTTTAAAGTTTTGAATTTGTGTTTTAATAAAATCATAAAACTTTATTGGAGCTCTTTATGACACTCGACGCCATTACATCAAAAATCAGCCAGAAAATGGCTCTTGCCGCGGGGCTTAATGCCAAGGTCAAATTTGATTTTGGTGATGACGGCATTATTTTCGTCGATGCAACGCAAACCCCGCCTTTGGTTTCGGGTGAGGATAACGAGGCCGATGTGACGCTTTCCTGTTCTGTTGCAACGTTCCAAGGCATTTTGGAAGGAACGCAAGATCCGAATATCGCCTTTATGATGGGAAAGCTAAAGGTTAAGGGGTCTATGGGCTTAGCCATGAAGCTGAACGGTATTTTGGAAGACTAGAATTTATACGTCAGGCCCATTGCGATGATACCAACACTCCCTTCGGTATCAGCACTTACCGTTGTGGCGGTCACTGAGGTGAAAGTATTGTTCCGTGTTAATGAAATCTCCTGATCCTCAATCCAGATATACGTCGCGGCCAGATCAAGATTCAACTTGTCATTGATCTTATAGGTCGCCCCGCCGGACAGCCATGTGCGGTCGCCATCGGGCGTGCGGCTTGTGCGGTATTGATCGGTTGTCGGGGTTTCATCAAATTGCATACCCGCGCGGAGCGTCCAGTCATCGGAGTAATCATATTCCGCCCCAGCGGCGAAAGCCCATGTGCTTTGATAATTCTGCACAATCGAGGACAGCGTACCGCCCGCGCCGACGTTAATCACACCGCCGCCGCCGGTTGTGTTGACGCCCTGATCGATGGTTGTTGTGATGTCCTGGAAATTATTCCAGCCAAACCATGTTGCCTGAGCCATAAGGCGTAGTTTTTCATTGACCTCATGCGAAGCGCCGAAGGTTGCGATATCGGGAAGATCAAGATCAGCGCGGCCCGGCACATTGAAATCATTCGCTGTTGTGCCCTCCACCATTGTGCGCCCTTCAAGCTCATGCGAAATGGCAGAGCGGTAGCTCGCGCCAAATGTTGTGTGTTGCCATGGACGGTATTGCAGACCCAGCGTATAACCCACAGACCAGTCATCCCCTTCCAGCGTTCCTGTCCCAAGCGCCGTATCGGATACCGCATTGGTCAGCTCTGCATCGGCGTATTGTATATTGACACCAGCACCGAGAGAGAGCTGATCATTGACTTTGAAAGCCATGCTGGGCTGGATATCGATTGTAAGGAGTTCCGTTTTGATGGAATCGTAACGCCCAAACCAGTCCTCGTCATATTCATTGGCCAGCCCAAAGGGGGCAGAAATGCCTAAACCCGCCCAGGTGCGGTCATTGATCTGATACGTCATAAAAGCGTTTGGAACAGGGGTCGGGTCGTATGGGTTGCCGCCATCACCGCCGGTAATTGCGCCTCCGCCAAGCGCGATGTTTTCCGTAGATCCGGTGTCCTCCATGTCCGCAGAGGGCACGAGCAAATGCGCGCCCAGCTGTGCTTGTGCGCCATCCAGCTTCGTCATCCCGGCCGGGTTGAAATACACGGTTGAGGGGTCATTGAGATTGGTCGTTGAGCCAGAGAATGCGGCGCCCAGGCCTGATACGGATTGTTCCTGAATGTAAAATCCCGCTGCTTGCACCCTTCCCGATTCTATGGCCATGAGCGAAACGCTCATAATACTGAGTGTTAGAAGGGATGGAAGTGAGCGGGATAGTGTCATGGAGACCTCCGAGAATTGGGATACGATCTATCCATCATAGATGAGTCGCGGAGAAAAAACAAAAACACACAACTATGCCGAGAAAAAACCTGTTTATGACGCGGCGGCGTCCAGGCGTTTTGCAATGTCTTCGTAAACGTAATCGGCGGTATCATCCATGCGATAGATGGATACGAGCGTATTCTTAGGCCCCATCAAATACAGATAGCTGGAGTGGTCCATGGTGTAATCCTGCTGTTCGGGGTCGTCGACTTTTTTGGCGAAGATGCGGTAGCTCTTGGTGACGAAATCGATTTGCGGCTTTGTCCCTGTTAAGCCAATGAGGCTGGGGTGGAACAGGCTGACATATTGGTTCATAACCTCCACCGTGTCACGCTCCGGATCAATGGTGATGAAGAGCGGCTGCACGTTTTGCGCCATTTCGGGGTTGTTTTTCTCCAGTGCGCTCATGACGCGGCTGACCTTTTGCAGCTCTGTCGGGCAAATGGCCGGACAATAGGTGAAGCCGAAATAAATAAGCTTGTATTGCCCCTCATAGGTTTTTTCGGTGACGGCCTGGCCGTTATGGTCGGTGAGGCTAAACGGGCCGCCGATCTCTAGTCCTGCAACGGGCGCGGGTCTTTGGGCGGTGTTTTCGCCCTGTTTGCTCACGCGCGCGCTTTCGAATTTGATCTGATAATATCCAACCCCTGCGCCAATCGCCAAAGCAATCAGCGAGAGCACAAGCGTGCGGGTCAGGCGTTTTTTGATGTTCGGGTTCATTGTTTTTCACCTCTTGAGAAAACTTCATAAACATGTATGGTGATGACATTCAAATGTAAAGACAAACCTTCGGGGTGTCCTTGATAGGGACTGAGATTACACCCGTTGAACCTGTCCGGCTAGAACCGGCGTAGGGAAAGGAAAGTAAAATGCCGCACATACTTGTTGAGTATACCGATCATTTATCGGTTGACGTTCCAAAGCTTTTGGATGCGCTTCACTATGATCTCGCCGAGAAGGAGACGATCAACGTCCACACCATCAAAACGCGGGCGATCCCCGTGAAATACACGATTGTCGGGGATGGGCACGACCCTGATCAGATGATCCATATTACCGTGCGGATGCTTCCCGGGCGCGATGATGCGCTTAAGAAAGCGATGGCGCAGAGCCTGCACGACACGGCGCGCAAGCTCCTGCCTGATGCGCGCATTAATCTGAGTGTGGAGATTCAGGAGCTTCACGCCGAAAGCTACGTGCAATAACGAAATTTTAAGGAGAACCCCCATGGCCCCCAAAGACCAACCAACAGGAACAACGGGCGTTTGCCCATCAACAACCCATGTGACGCGCGGCGCGCTCACCGGCTCACGCAAAGTCTATGTCGGCGACCTCAAAGTCCCGATGCGTCAGATCGATTTATCAAACGGTGATAACATTGTTGTTTACGACACGTCCGGCCCATACACAGACGATACCGTAGACCTCGACATCATGCGCGGCTTGCCGAAAGCGCGACGGGAATGGATCGTGGCGCGCGGCGATGTCGAAGAAGTCGAGGGGCGGCGCATTCAGCCCATCGATAACGGATACAGTGACGAGGCGCAGATGGAGCGCCGCAAAGTCAAGCATGAGCGTTTCCCTGCTTCACCCGATAAGCCTTTGCGCGCCAAGGCCGGGCAAAATGTCACGCAGATGCATTACGCCCGCCAAGGGATCATCACCCCCGAAATGGAATATATCGCCATTCGCGAAAACCAAGCGCGCGAGATTGTGCATAATAATAAAGGCGGGGAAGGCTTTGGCGCGAACCTGCCTGATTTCATCACCCCCGAATTTGTCCGCAAAGAAGTCGCCGAGGGTAGAGCAATCATACCCGCCAACATCAACCACCCGGAAAGCGAGCCGATGATTATCGGGCGTAATTTCCTCGTGAAAATCAACGGGAATATCGGCAATTCCGCCGTCACATCCTCCATCGGCGAAGAGGTCGACAAGATGGTGTGGGCGACGCGCTGGGGCGCGGACACCATCATGGACCTTTCCACGGGCAAAGACATTCACGACACGCGTGAGTGGATTTTGCGCAATTCGCCCGTGCCCATCGGAACCGTGCCGATCTATCAGGCGCTCGAAAAAGTAAACGGCGTGGCCGAAGACCTGACTTGGGAAGTCTTTCGTGACACCTTGATCGAACAGGCCGAACAGGGCGTGGATTACTTCACCATTCATGCCGGGGTGCGCCTGCCGTATATACAATACACTGCGGATCGTATCACTGGTATCGTCAGCCGTGGCGGCTCGATTATGGCGAAATGGTGCATGGCGCATCACCGCGAATCTTTCCTATATACAAAATTCGAAGAGATCTGCGAGATCATGAAAGCCTATGATGTGAGCTTCTCTTTGGGGGACGGGCTGCGTCCCGGGGCGATTAAGGATGCGAATGACAAGGCGCAGTTTGCCGAGCTCAAAACGCTGGGCGAACTCACCCAGATCGCCTGGAAGCATGATGTACAAACCATGATCGAGGGGCCGGGTCACGTGCCCATGCACCTCATCAAGGAAAACATGGATAAGCAGCTGAAGGAATGTTATGAGGCGCCGTTTTATACCCTCGGTCCCCTCACAACCGATATCGCGCCGGGCTATGATCACATTACCTCAGCCATCGGCGCGGCGCAGATCGGCTGGTACGGCACGGCGATGCTGTGTTATGTGACACCGAAGGAGCATTTGGGCCTGCCCAACCGCGATGATGTGAAAACCGGGGTGATTACCTATAAAATCGCCGCCCACGCCGCCGATCTGGCCAAGGGGCATCCGGGGGCGCAGCGGCGCGATGATGCGCTGTCGCTGGCGCGGTTTGAGTTTCGGTGGAATGATCAGTTCAATTTGTCTTTGGACCCGGATACCGCGCGCAGCATGCATGATGAGACTTTACCGGCGGAAGGCCACAAAGCCGCCAGTTTTTGTTCCATGTGCGGGCCGAAATTCTGTTCGATGAAAATTACGCAGGATGTCAGGGATTTCGTTGCAGAGCAGGAGAAGAAGGATGAGGCGGCTTAAACTCCCAGTGCGTTGGCAAATCTTGCTCTTTGTTCTCGCATTGCTAATTCTTCTTCCATCTTGGCGAAATCACTGTAAACGCGTTCAATAATCCATTTACACATTTCTGCGCCGCCGTTGCTGGAGAAATAATCTAAAACAGCAGATACTTTGCTAGATTTAGTTAATTGCAAACCTGCGGCAGCTTCACGCATCTGTGATGTCAATGCATTTTGAGCGGAAGGTTCTGTTATCAGTCGATTCCAAACTGCAGATATGCTTTGCATGACTTGGGCTTCATCCCCTCTGTAATCAAGCTGCGAATCTGTAAACTTAGACCAATCAAGAGAAGCGTCAGTGAAGCCATACTTTTCAAGATGATTAAGTTGTATGCCTTGGGTAGCATTTGCAGGAGGCAACCAAATTGTTGGGATATTACTCGCAGCGGCGCGATGTATATTGCCTAAACCTGGTGTCATCATTGCAAATTCCGCTTTGGATAAAAACTCCGGCATGTCGTGGTAGGGTATTGTTTGGACCGGCAATTCCGGCAAGGCACGCGCAATAGCGTTGGAACCACACATCACGATACGCTTTCCGGGAAATGCAGCATGTGCACTTTGAGCAATCTGTGTAGCATATAATGCCATATCTTTTGTATCTATGAGTGGGTTTTGCAAACCTCCAAAATTTAACACAATGTATTCGTCGTCTCTCCCAGAACGCTCTTCAAACCAATCTCGACAGACGATAGGGGATATAATGCGTACATTACGCGCCTCAGAGAACTTTGCCAATCGCTCCTCAACATCGAAAAAGTCTTGAGCAAAGTATAAGTCAGAAGTTTCTATCAATTGCTTTATGGTTTCGTCCGGCCACGCCCATGCAATGTCATCATAGAAGAATACCTTTAAACCAGCTTTTTTTGCTATTTTTGCTTTTTTAAGGCTACCGCAGATCAAAACATAGTCATATTCCTCTAACATCCGACCAATGTCATTTTCGTCCATTTGAGCTGTATCGTATAAAGCTTCGTATCTTAAATTTCTTTGAAGGTCAAAAGCATGACCTTTTCCTGCAAAGCCAATATGATCAAAAAAAGTCCTTAGATGCCCGTGGAAATTTGCCGCAGCGGCGCTCGGCCCGAAACCGAAGCTTGAAGTCCAGATCAAAATTTTAGGAGCAAAATTCATAATTACACTCAGTTAAAACTTAAGTTTACATATTTAAAAGTCGCGTTTTTGTCAAGTATTTCTATACCTTGCTTGACCAAACTCAAAATAAACAGGAAAATAATCTTAACTTTTAGTGTGTTTGGCGGTAGAAAGAAAAAAGCCGCCCCACCTTGCAAAAAACGAAAAACAAACTGAACAACCCTAGAATTACAATAAAAACAAAGGTATAAAAGTAAAAACATGCCTATTATTTTGATTGTCACTCTTCTTACTTCTCTTACTTCCTTCGCATTCCCCGCCCACGCATTCTCGGAGTCTGATGCGTCGTATTACGCGCGGCATATGAAGTCGTGCCAGTACAAGGAACGGGAGAATGTTCTTGATCTTTTTGCGGGGTTTTCGGAAACGCTGACCAATGCATGTTGTGCCAAATCGGTTGAGGCAGCGCGAAAAGCGGGCGGGACGTTCATTGATTTTAACACGCTCTCGCGCGCGGAGACCGAGCGCCCCGATGAGCCGTGCCCCGCGGGGCAGGTCAAAAAAGCGCTGGATTGCGAGACCTCCAAGCATTGGTGCGCGCCCGCCCGGTAAATCCTAAGCCTTGACGGATTCCAAAATTTACAGGAACATAATCATATTCATGGTGTTGCGGGCACTGCGCGCTTTTAAATAAGGGGAGGAGCCCCCTCCCCCC